>JAOZLS010000296.1:1411-5397 GCA_029934705.1 Bacteroidales bacterium
AGGGTTTGTGTTAATTAATTGATATGCAAAATAATTATGATTATAATTTTTTGCAAACACTAAAAGCCTGAGGGTTTTAATCAATTTTACATACAGACTCCAATTATATAACTTTATCATTTAATAATTAAAAAAGAGTATGATAAATAAGCATAAAATTGATTTTAAGAAGAAGTTAGCACTAAATATATTTGCCAAATACCGAAAAAACGCAGCAAAGCAACATCAATTAACTTACCTGTTTTGGGAATGTACTTTACGTTGCAATCTCAACTGCCTACATTGTGGTAGCGATTGCACCAAAGACCCAGGAGTAAAAGATATGCCCCTAAAGGATTTTATTAATGCTATTGATGGAATTACGCCAAACATAAATCCCAATAAAACCATGATTGTGCTAACTGGTGGCGAACCTTTAGTTAGAAAGGACATTGAACAATGCGGACAAGAACTTTACAAACGTGGCTACCCATGGGGAATGGTTACAAATGGTTTTTTACTTGATAAGAAAAAACTATATCAACTATTAAATGCTGGATTACGCTCGGTTACAATTAGCCTTGACGGGTTAGAAAAAGAACATGATATTTTTAGAGGAAGAAAAAACTCCTATAAAAAAGCAATGATTGCAATTGAAGAAACGGCTAAAATTGATAATATTAAATTTGATGTAGTATCAAGTGTTACAAAGCTAAATTTTCATCAACTTAAAGAAATAAAAAATATTTTAATTGAAAAAGGTGTTAAAACTTGGCGACTATTTACTGTTTTTCCTATTGGTAGAGCAGCCGAAAACCCATTATTTAAACTTAGCAACAACGAGTTTGTAGAGTTAATGGAATTTATAAAACATACACGAAAAGAAGGTGTAATAAATGCAAGTTATGGTTGCGAGGGTTTTCTTGGAAATTATGAATCAGAGGTTAGAGATGAGTTTTTCTTCTGTAAAGCAGGAATTTCAATAGGCTCAATACTTGTTGATGGCTCAATTTCGGCATGTCCTAGTTTAAGAGATAATTATATTCAGGGTAATATTTATAAAGACGATTTTATGGATGTTTGGAATAATAAATTTGAAATAATGCGTGATAGAACTTGGACAAAAACAGGACAATGTGCTACATGTAAACATTTTAAACATTGCAACGGCAATGGTTTACATTTACGAAACGAAAAAACAGGAGAACTAATGTTTTGCCATCTCGATAAAATATCAAACCAAACATAAATAAAACCTTAAGATCTTTCAAAGAAAGTTGTTGGTAAAAATTACCTAATGAGGTGTTTTTACCTCGCTTCTTCTCAAAATTTCAGGTAAAAACACCTGAAATAGATAAATTAGCAATAACAGTTTTAGAAGCATCGTTTTTAATCAATAATTCAGCACACGGGCGATTTTCAAAGCGTTTAAATGCTTCGTTTGTATTTTATACTTATTCTCCACGATTAAAATTATGGGTTGATATTTATTTTTATCACACTATTAGGGAATAGAGTCGTTATATACCAACAGTCTTCCTTAAAAGAATCGAATTTCATAAACTTTAAAACTTATAAGCTTTATAAAAAAAATATTTGTATATTTGATATCAAACAATAACTTATAATAAAAAAATTATATATGTTTGGAATTAAGCACATTAAATTTGATGCAATGACTTATGTTATGCACTATAAAAACGGAAAACTTAAAAATGAAGGGCGTGGATTATCATTTTTTTATGGCTCACTTAAATCTTCAATAGTTGCTATACCAATGGGAAGTAGCGATATACAGTTTATTTTTAAAGAAACTACAATCGATTTTCAGTCGGTAACTGTTCAAGGGCAAATTACCTATAAAATTGAAAACCCAAAGCAAATAGCCGAATTACTTGACTTTACAGTCGATAGCGATGCCGAAGTAATAAGCAACGATATAGAAAAACTTAAACAGCGTTTAATCAATCAAGCTCAAACCGAAGCTACATCGTTTATTCAAAGCATTTCGCTAAAAGAAGCAATTCAAAACGGAAAGAAAATTGAAATAAAAATTGATGAAGGACTAAAAAATTCAAAAGTGTCTGAGTCATTGGGAGTTTCAATAATGAGTGTAAATGTAATTGCAGTAAAACCAACACCCGAAATGTCTAAAGCTCTTGAAACCACAACCAGAGAGGCTTTACAGCAAGATGCAGATGCAGCAATATACGAAAGACGTAATTTTGCTGTTGAGCAAGAACGTATAATTAAAGAATCGGAGTTAAATACTGATATTGCAATTGAAGAAAAACAAAAGCAAATCTCAGAGAAAAAAATGGAACGCCAAGTTCTTGAACAAGACAATAAACGACAACTTAGCGAAATGAGAATTGAAGCCGATATTGCAGTTGAAGAAAAAAGAAAAAAGTTAGTTGAAGCAAGTGTTGCAAATAGCAAAAGACAAGCTGATGCCGATAAATACGCACTTGAAGCAAAATTAGAACCTTATAAAAATATAGATTGGAAAATAATTTCGGCATTAAATAGTTCTACTGATTCAGCAAAAAGTGATATTGCTTTGGCATTTAGACAAATAGCCGAAAATGCACAAAATATAAATAACTTAAATATTACTCCAGATTTACTACAAAGCCTAACAGACTAATGCAAAAACAAAAAATTGAAAATGCAATTATTGTAAGAAGTAAAACTCGCTTGGAGCAATTAACCGAAAGATTTAATACTAAGGATCAAGCTAAGTTTTACATTAATCAGTCGCAAGAAAAGTTTTATTCTAAAAAAGGAGATTTCAATAAAAATGCAGGACTAAATATAAAAATTAAATCTAAGCAAAAGAAAACACAGGCTGTAACAAACGAGTTTGCAGACTACGAATTAGAAAATGAACTTTTTTATGATACTATTGATGAAGTTCAAAATCGTATTTCGCAAAAGTTAAAAGTGAAAATACTAGACCAGGATTATTTAACAAATTATATTTTTACTGCAAAAGACTTAGTTGTAGTTATTGGACAAGACGGACTTGTTGCAAACACAGCTAAATATGTAGGCGACAGACCAATAATTGCAATTAACCCAGACGAAAGCCGGTATGATGGAGTTTTACTTCCTTTTAATTCCGATAACTTTATGTTTGCTGTAGATCAAGTTATTTCAGGAAACTATAATTTTACCAATGTTACTTTAGCCGAAGCCAAATTAAATGACGGTCAGCGATTATTAGCATTTAACGATTTATTTATTGGCGTTTCAAAACATTCCTCGGCTCGCTATCAAATTTCCTATGCTACACGCCAAGAAAATCATTCTTCCAGCGGAATTATTATTTCAACAGGTGCAGGCTCAACTGGTTGGATAAGCTCATTATTTAATATGACCAACGGAATTATGAAAGAATATACAAAAGGCGATGTAATAGATTATAAACCTTTAGCAAAAGATGCAAAAAAACTTATTTTTGTAGTACGTGAACCTTTTGTAAGTAAAACTTCGCAAGCAAATATTGTAATTGGCGAAATATTTGAAGGTAGCACATTAATTATAGAATCATTAATGCCACAGGATGGAATAATTTTCAGTGATGGTATTCAGTCTGATTTTCTAACATTTAACTCTGGCTCAATTGTAGAAATTGGCGTTGCAAAAGAAAAAGCAGTACTAGTAATTTAGTAAAATCTAAAAAAGGGTAGAGTAGTGGTGAAAAAACTAATATCCGAAAAATATAAATAACTTTGTACAATATCTTTTTAAATTATACATTAGGTGGTTATAATAACAAGCAACTATACTAAATTGAGTAAATAATTGCGAGAATTATTTACTCTAATTTAGATATGCCGACTGACTTTTAACATGATTTCAGTTTTCATGAAATCATAATTTTAAATGCAGAGCGGTATATAATCGAAATAAATGCAACAGAAGAATTCTGATTATGTTTATACAAAGTGTTAGCATTTATTAAAAAATATAAATTCGCTGGGCAACATAAAATTGACCAATAA
>JAOZLS010000297.1 GCA_029934705.1 Bacteroidales bacterium
AGCAGGAGGTACTTACGATAGAACCATAGATGATTTATTACTCTCTGGTTTTATAACAGAATTTATTCCTTTTGGAAGAAAAAAAAGAGGTGTAATGTACCGTTTGAATGATGAATTTTCTATTTTCTTTCACCGCTTTATCTATCCTAACAAAAAATATACTAAAGGAATATGGAGTCAAATTTCAGCAAGTCAAGCTTATAAAGTCTGGACAGGCTATGCCTTTGAGAATTTATGTTTAAAACATATCGATGAATTGAAAAAGGCAATTGGTATTTCGGCTGTTTATACCGAAATTTCAAGTTATAGAGAAGAAGGAAATAAAGATGAAAAAGGGTTTCAAATAGATTTAATAATTGATAGAAAAGACGATATTATTAATTTATGTGAAATTAAGTATTACGCTGCTTCTTTTAAAATTGATAAAAAATATGCTTCCGAATTACGAGAAAGAAAGCAAGTATTTATAGAACATACAAAAACAAAAAAGCAAGTTTTTAATACGTTTATAACTAACTACGGTTTGTTTGATAATGAATATGCAAGAGATATTGCTGATACTGAAATTGTTTTAGATGAGCTGTTTGTGTAATTTAAACTTTAATAAAAATAAACAAAGATGAATAAGAAAATAATTGATTTACGCTCGGATACTGGTACAAAACCAAATGCTGAAATGCGACAAGCAATGTATGATGCAGTAGTTGGCGATGATGTTTTGGGCGAAGACCCAACAATAAATGAGCTAGAAAATTTATCGGCAGAAATGCTTGGGAAAGAAGCCGCACTATTTGTCCCATCGGGAACATTTGGAAATCAGCTAGCTCTTTTTACACATTGCCAAAGGGGAAATGAAGTAATTATACACGACGATTCTCATATTGTGCAACACGAGGCAGGTGGGGCAGCGATAATTGCAGCAGTTCAGTTAAGAACTATTTCAACCGAAAATGGATATTTTACTTGGGATAATATTGATGCAAAAGTACGAAAAACTGAAGATATTCATTTTCCTAAAACGGGCTTAATTGTTTGTCAGAATTCTTTAGGAAATGGTAGTGTTGTGCCATTAAATATAATGGAGGAAATAAAAATTAATGCCGAAAAATATAATATTCCAGTTCATATTGATGGAGCAAGAATTTTTAATGCTGCAACATACTTACAAAAAGATGTAAAAGAAATTGCCAAGTATGGCGATTCAATAATGTTTTGTTTGTCCAAGGGCTTAGGTGCACCAATTGGTTCTGTTTTAGTTGGAAACAAGGCTTTTATTGAAAAAGCCAGGGCAAATAGAAAAATAATGGGAGGCGGTATGCGTCAGGCAGGAGTTTTGGCAGCTCCGGGCATTATTGCACTTACTAAAATGACAAAACGCTTAAAAGATGACCACGAAAACGCTCAAATACTTGTTAAAGAATTTGCAAAACATCCAATTTTCGATATTAAGCCAAAAGATGTTCATACAAATATTTTCTATTTGAAATTTAATGGAGATAAAGAAATTATTTCGCAAAAAATATTCTTACTACTTAAAGAAAATAATATTTTAGTTTACCCACCACGAAAAAATGAGATAAGGTTTGTTACACATTTAAATGTTTCAAGAGAAGAAATAAACCGAATAGTGGAATTGATTCCTGAATTAGTGAAGAGGATTTAGGGTTTAACGGTTTCGGTTATATAATTTTTAATAGAGCCAATCGTTTTAGTATAATTTAATTATTTCTCACCTTTGGTGCTTAAAAAATGTTTGATTATATTATACCTTGCCCTTGCGGATAAGGTTATTGATTACCGCACCGTTGGTGCTACTGTTTTCGATTATTTTATGTCTTTAATTTTATAAAAGATATTTGTATTTGCTTTATAATTGGTATAATTTAGAGAAAGTAAAGCACCAACGGTGCGATAAGCAAAAAGCCTTGGGTGAAGCCCAAGGTTTAGAAATTCCGAAATGAAAAAAAGCACCAACGGTGCGAAATAAATAATTTAAAAAAAAGCCTTTTACAAATTATTAAATTTGTAAAAGGCTTTTATATTTATTTAATATATTTCCTTAGAAGAAAAAACTTCTACATAAAACCTTTTCTTTTTAGTAATGGGTCTGTTCCTGCTTTTGCACCTCTAAAAGTTTCATATAAAAACATAGGATCTTGCGAACCACCTTTTTCAAGAATGTTTTTTCTGAAAGCATTAGCAGTTTCTTGATCAAATAATCCATTTTGTTTGAACGCTTCAAAAGCATCAGCATCAAGAACTTCTGCCCAAATATAGCTGTAGTATCCAACAGCATATCCGCCTTTAAAAACGTGTGAAAAATATGTGCTTCTATAACGAGGAATAATTTCGCCAATTAAACCTTTTTCTTGCATTGCTTTACTTTCAAAAGCGTTTACGTCAAAGTCTGCTTTAGTTGTAATTGTGTGCCAGCTAAGGTCTAAGTATGAGGCTGCAAGATATTCAACAGCCGCAAAACCTTGATTAAAATGTGAACTTTTTTCAATTTTATCAATTAAAGTATCAGGAATAACTTCACCTGTTTTGTAATGTTTTGCAAACATCTTCATTGTTTCACGCTCGGTAGCCCAGTTTTCAAGAATTTGAGAAGGAAGTTCAACAAAATCTCTTTTTACATTTGTACCAGATAACATTCCGTATTGTGTGTTTGCTAATAATCCGTGTAGTCCATGTCCAAATTCGTGAAATAGAGTTGTAAGCTCGTCAAAGTTTAATAATGAAGGACTACCTTCGGCAGGCTTTGAGAAATTGAATACATTTAAAATTACAGGAGCTATTCTTTTTCCATCTTCTTTATGTTCGCCTCTAAATTCAGTCATCCAAGCACCAGAGCTTTTGGATGGTCGCATGAAAAAGTCCATGTATATAATTCCAACATGTGTTCCGTCAGCTTCTTTTACTTCGTAGGCTCTTACATCTTTATTGTAAACAGGAAAATCGTTTAGAAGCTCCATTTTCAAACCAAATAATTTTTCAACTATAGTGAAAAGTCCATTTACAGAATTTTCTAGTTCAAAATAAGGTTTTAGAGCTTCTTCGTCTAAATCGAATTTTTGTTTACGTACTTTTTCAGCATAGTAAAACCAATCCCAAGCAGCTAAGGTAAAATTGTTTCCTTCGGCTGCAATTACTTCTTGAAAGTTTTTTGCATCATTTTTTGCAGCTTCTAAAGCTGGTGCCCATACTTTATCTAATAAATCTAAAACATTTTGAGGTGTTTTAGCCATTCTGTCGTCTAAAATATATTCAGCATAGTTTTTAAAACCGAAAAGATTTGCTTTTTCTAGTCTTAAATTTGCAATTTTATTTATAATTTCTTTGTTATCAAATTCGTCGTTATTGTTACCCATGTTTGAGTATGCATTAAACATTTTTTTACGTAACTCGCGCTTTTCGGAGTACTGAATAAAAGGAATTAAGCTTGGCTTGTGAAGAGTAAATAACCATTTTCCATCTAATTTATTATCTTTTGCAGCTTGAGCAGCATTTTCAACAGCACTTTTTGGAAGTCCAGCTAAGTCTGCTTCATTTTCAATAATTAATTTAAAATTATTGTTTTCGGCTAAAAGATTTTCTCCAAATTTAAGAGTTAAAATAGAAAGTTCTTTGTTAATTTCTTTTAATCTGTCTTTTTTATTTGCCTCTAAGTTAGCACCGCCTCTAGCAAAACTATTATAAATTTCGTTAAGTAGCATTTCTTGCTCAGCATTTAAGTTATAGTCGGCTTTGTTATCGTAAACAGTTTTGATTTTTGCAAAAAGCTCAGCATTTAATTTAATGTTTGTTGAATGAGTAGCCATACGAGGCGAAATCTCATTTGCAATTTTTTGCATTTCATCATTAGTATCAGTACCTTTTATATTAAAAAATATGCTACTTACTTTAGATAGTAAGCTACCAGCAGCTTCATAAGCTTCAATAGTGTTTCCAAAAGAAGGAACAGCTTTGTTAGCAACTATTGCATCAATTTCTGCATTGTGTTGTTTAAAAGCTTCTTCAAAAGCAGGCATGTAATGCTCTGTTTTAATGTCGGCAAATGCAGGTACTTCAAAGGGTGTATTAAATTTCATAAGTAATGGATTGTTTGTTTGGGTTTCTGTTTTTTCCTGATTATTGCAAGCCGAAAATAGTACGACAAGCATTAACGAATAAATAAAATATTTCATTTTATACGATTTTTGTTAAATAATTTTACTAAAATAGATATATTAATACTTTTTTTAAAAAAAAAGATACAAACTGCTTAAAAAATATTATAAACTGCAAGAATTATTCTTTTAACAAATGCGACGAATTAGCCTGAGCGGTTGGCATAATTAATATATCGTTAATGTTAACATTTGCAGGTCTGGTAATTATAAATTCAATTGTGTCAGCAATGTCTTTTGCAATAAGTGGCTCAAAACCTTTGTATATATTATCGGCTTTCTCCTTATCGCCATGAAAACGTACAATTGAGAATTCTGTTTCGACAGCACCAGGAGCTACGGACGAAACTTTAATTCCGTGTGGTAGCATGTCAATTCTCATTGCTTTTGTAAGCGAGTCAACAGCATGCTTTGTTGCACAATATACATTTCCGTTTGCATAAGTTTCCTTGCCAGCAATAGAGCTAATATTTACAATCTGACCTTTTTTACGGCTCACCATTGTAGGCATAATTGCTCTGGATACGTATAATAATCCTTTTACATTTGTATCAATCATTTTTTCCCAATCGTCAATATTTCCTTCCTGAATAGTGCTAAGCCCCGATGCAAGACCTGCATTGTTTATGAGTAAATCAATGTTTTTCCACTCTTTCGGTAAATTTAAAAGTACTTCGTTAACTTTATCTCTGTCTCTAACATCAAAATTCAATGCTAAAACATTTACATTATATTCATTTGATATTTCATTACTTAATTCTTCTAATAAATTATTTCTTCGACCAGTAATAATAATGTCGAAATTATTTTTTGCTAGCATTAATGCTGTTTCTTTACCAATACCTGCCGTTGCACCTGTAACTAAAGCTATTTTTTTCATACTATAATTGTTTTTTATAATAATATATTAAGAATTTAAACCTAAATTTTGGCTAAAGTTATAAAATAAGGTTAATTTAGTAAAATTGTTTATAGTTATTAAATTATAATTATAAATAAATATTGAATTTAAACCGATAAGTAACTTGTAAATGTCTGAAAATAACGAAAATATACAAATTAATGAATTAAAAGAAGAATTGAGAAAGGTTCTAGAAAAAAATCTTTTTTTAGAAGAGCAGTTTAAGATTATAGAAAAAAGGAATAATGATATTGAAGGAATATCGCTTAAATTAATAAAAAATCAACAAAAATTTAAGAATTATATTGAACATTCAGTAAT
>JAOZLS010000298.1 GCA_029934705.1 Bacteroidales bacterium
AATTACATTAATTTTGTCTCAGCCTAAAAATACTTTTCGGAGTGGACTCATCTTTAAAAAGATTTAAAATAAATGCCAGATGTTTTTCATCTGGCATTTTGCATATTTGAAATTAATATAGATATAGTAATAGTTCGTTAAATTTCACCTTCTGGCGTTTTTTTAAACCCAGAAGCGTTTGAATTTTAAGCAAAACTGAATAACTCCCGTAGGTTGAGCCTGTCGAAACCAATTTATCAGAATAAGCGGTACTTGCTTTTTGAAACACTGACTTTTTGGACTATTAAAACGCAGTCAGGTGCAAGCACGCTGACTGGTTAAATTAAGGCTTTTTATCATTGATGTCAGTTATAAATACATACTTACTGTTTGGCTTTTTAGGTATTTAACAAACTGAGCAGTCATTTCATAAGTAACATTATTTAAAATACATTTTTCCATTTTGCAAGTATCTTCTTTTCCAAAAGGGCAAGCTTTAGGAGTTATTTTTCCGTCTATTACCTCAAATATTTCTAAAAAAGTTATTTTTTTTGGCTTTTTATCTAAAGCAAAACCCCCATTAGGTCCTCTATAGGACTTTACATAGCCATGTTTTGTTAACTGCTGCATAACTTTAGCAATTGAGTGTTTGGAACTCCCTAAATCCTCTGCAAGCGTATTAACACTAACAAACGAGTCAGATTTTGCAATTAAAATTATACCATGCAAAGCAATTGAAGCAGGTTCCGAAAAATTTATTATTGAATTCATATATACATTATTGAATAACAAAAATATAACTTTTTAGGCATAAATCATATAAAAGTTGAAAATTTAGGGTTTAAAGCTTATATAAAGAGAAATAATAGTAAACTCTTCCTCATACTCATCATTATCTGAATTAATAAACATTTTAATTTTGTTATTCTTTATGTTTAAATCAAATTTCCCTGTCATTCCATTTGGTTGTATTTTGATTTCACCGTATAAATTTGATTTTGTTTAAATGAATATCTACTCGATAATGCCTCTTCTGTAGCCCCTTTTAAAAGTGAAGGTGAAATGTCTGGAATATGTAGTCAGTATTTTCTTATTTTATTTTTAGATTTTCAAAGTTATAAAGCGTTATGAAATCAATTTTATGCGTCCAAATTTCATTTGTTTTTGCATTCGGAAATGCACCAACAATACTCGTATTTTCAAATTCCTCTTTAAAGTAATATTTTATGTCTGCTTTATAATCTATTGGATTTTCAAGATTATTTCTCATCATTAAAAGCGTTTTCCAATCCTTATCTTCTTTACCTTCATTATAAAATGCACCCATAAAATAAATTTCCACAGTATTTTTCTTTTGATTTTCATCAAACAAATTTTCGTTCGCCTCAAAAGAATAATACCCCTCAATCTTTTCTACATTCAGTACACGATATTCATACTTTCCATTCTTTTTCTCTTTAAGTTCAAGTAGAATCTTGGAACCTAAAGGGAAAGTATAGCTATTCTCAAATTTTGTTGGGAGTTTTTCGGGGATTTTCCGCTCTTCTTGAGCATGAGTATTTAAGGAAAGTAATACTGTCAATAAAACTAAAATATATTTTTTCATTTCGTAATCAATGTTGGCTATAACGTTTAGTACAAACACAACCAGAACTCTTCTATTGCATTTATTTCGATTATAGTTGCTTGTTATTTTAAACAGCTAATGTATAATTAAAAAATATATTGTACAAAGTTTTTTATATTTTATGGTTATTAGGTTTTTGTCTATTAGAAAAAAAAGATATTCTTTCAATTTTATTTAGTAGCAGTTAATTCGTTAAGTTGATTATCACGTACGTTTTTTTGGACTGTTATTGCTGAAAATAAACTTAATACAAATGACATTCCATAAAATCCTTTTTCGCTTAAATCGAGTGAGGCATTCCATAAGCCTATAACTATAAGTAAAATAGATATTAAGGTAGCTGCCCAACTTATTCCGTAATATAAGTCGGATACTTTCACTTGTTCTAACCTGTCTCTAACATTTTTTTGAACTGAAATTACAGAGAATAATCCAAAAAGCAGAACTGTAAAATAATATCCTTTTTCATTAAGTTGCATTTCGGCATTCCATAATCCAATATTAAATGCTATTACTCCTGCAAAAAGAGCAATCCAAGATGCACCAATAAAAGCAGTTGTGGGTTTGTGTGGGTTTATGTTGACTTTCTTATTCGATGAGTTGTCAGTTTTATTCGTATCAATTTTTTTTTCGTTTCCCATTTTTTATTTTAGTTAAAATTTTGATATTCTTAATTTTAAAAGCTATTAAATAGTGCCTGAACTGAAAAGGATATTAACGGATTTTTAATTACTTTTCACGCCAACTTAAAGGGTGAAGTGATTGAAAATCAAGCTCCCCTTAGGGTTGGGGTAAACTTGATTTTCAATTACGGGGGTATTTCTGTTCAGGCATTTTATATAGTATTGAGCCTAGTTCGAAAAGGTACAAAGCAACTAATTCTGCAAAATTTGAGAATTTATAAGGCTTATTGTCAATTAATTAATGAAGTTGCTATGCACCTATATTACTAGTTTGATACTTTTCGGAGTGAAGTCTATTAGATATTCTTATTCAAATTTAGCTGTTAATTTTCGCCCTTTGCATTATAGCCAAATGTTACACCAAACCTAACTCCTGTGTTTGACGGAATTACAAAAGCATTTACAGGAATATTTATTTTACCAGATTTGAATGATTTACCAGCAGCAAAAATAAAACCAGTATTTACAGCCAGTTCTCCCCTACTATCTGCTCTTGTTTCAATTGGAAAAGGATTTGGTGTGTCTCCTACCCAATTTTCTCTGAGTTGCCAATTTCCATCTGCATCGTAATAACCTTTAGCCTTATTTACAGCACCAATTATTGGTCCTAGTGCAAATTCCCAACCTTTAACATTATCTCTTAATCCGTTAAGTATCGAAATATTAGGCATTAATATTCCTTGATCTAAACCAGTAATTGAAGGAACAAATTCAAAAAGTGCTTGAAATCTACCAGAGTTAACGTATTGTATCTCAAACTGATAGCCAAACATAAACATTATTGGTAGTGCATCATAGCCTCCATCGTAAGTTGCTTTGGCTAAATAGGTTGCTGCATCGCCTGTAAAATAAGTTGCTCCCAATCTAGGACCTGATAAATTAAGTCTTGTCTTGTTCGGATTAATTATTTCACTTTCAAATTGATTTTTTTTAGTTAATCTTGCAAGAAGTAATTCATCATTTTCATGATCAAAAAGGTCATTTAGTGTAATTGAAATCATTGCTTGAATTTCATTTGGTAAATTTAGGAATTCACGTACAACAGTTCTTTCAATTTTTTCATTAGTAACATCAATTAATCTTAGGGTTGCAATAATCGTTTTCCCGTATAAATCGATAGTTCCTGATAGCATTTTTTCTGCTCCTATTATTTTACCAGTTTCAACCAAGCAAATTTTTCCGTAGCAATCTTCAATTAATAAGTTGTTTTTTTTAACAAGGTAACGTACATCATATTGATCCATAACTTCAAATGAATCAAGCTTTTCAACTTCAATTCGCAGTAAATTACCAAGTTGCTCAGGTGTCATGTTTAACCCATGTGTATCCACGTTAAGTACCGATAACTGAGGCTTTTGTCCGTAAGCAAATATTGATAATGATGTAATAATAAGTATCAATATTGCAGTAAATGTAAATTTTTTCATCGCTTTCGTTTTTAATTAATAATTTATTTTTGTTAGTACAAACTTACGACAATAAGTTTTAGTTGATAATTGGATTTGTAAGCAGTAAGGAGCTTTGGGAACGGTAAGTACAAAAAACTAACATATTTTAACATTTAAAATCAAAACATAAGCAAAAAATACAATCTTGCATAAATATATATTGGTTAATACTAATTAAAATATTGAAATTTATGAATAAGATAAAAGTTTAATGAGTTTTTTGCATAAAATGTGAATATTAATAATATTGAATTCTAAAATTATTAATTTGCCTATACAGTAGGCTATTACAATTTTCATATAAACTAAAACTTCAAATTGAAATATTTCTTCAATTTTATAATAGACTGTATTTAAGTATATTATAAATTTACTTATTTTTGAAAAATATGTTAATTTTTTTGTTTAATGAAGTTAATTTTGCGAAATTTGCAACTAAATAAAATTAATTATTGATTTTCGCAAGATATTTATTAAATATTCATCAATTATGTCTGAAAATAAAATACAACTTGATTTTTTTGCTAAAATAAAAGAGCAACTTCCTCCAACAACTTCGTTAGCCGATGAAATTTCGGATGTTATTGATTTGAGTATTGATAGTGTGTATAGGCGACTTAGAGGTGAAACTGCTTTAACAATAAATGAGATTCATACTTTATGTAATCATTTTCAAATTTCTTTTGATTCACTTACTGATTCTTTTGAGAAAATTTCATTTTTTTATGGAAAAATGAGCGACTCTCAAGGTTTTAACTCATATCTAACTGATATAATGAATGATATGCTTGTTGTTGCTAAAGGAAAAAAGAAGAAAATTATTTATGCAGCAATAGATATTCCTATTTTTCATCATTTTAACTTTCCTATATTATCGGCTTTTAAAATGTTTTATTGGATGAAGGCCGTAGTGAATGTAGATTATTTGGCTACTAAAAAATTTGATATATCTATAGCCAGTACTGAATTTGCAGAAATTGGTAAAAAAATATTTGAGATTTATTCAAATATACCCTCAGTTGAAATTTGGACACACGAAACGGTTAATAGTTTAGTAAAACAAATAGAATTTTATTGGGATTCTGGTAATTTTAGTACACAAGAAGATGCTTTAGCTGTTTGCTCGCAGGCAAAAGAGCAACTTTCGTTAATTGAAAAACAGGCAGAAGCTGGAAATAAAGTCCTGAATACTCTTGATAACGAAAATAGTTCCTTTACTTTATATAATAGTGATATTGAAATTGGAAATAATTGTATTTATACCCAAAGTGGCTCAAATGAGAGATTATATTTAAGTGTTCATACGTTCAATAAAATTGTTACTAACAATCAAGTATTCATAGACGACTCTCTCAAGTGGTTAGATAATTTAATGAAAAAGTCAAATCTTATTAGTGGAGTGTCGCAAATTAATAGATATAAATTTTTTAAGGCTGCACAAGAAAAATTAGATATTCTTATAAAGAAAATTGAAGAATAAGCTCTTTAATTAGATTATCAAAACCTTATATTTTATTTTCAACCTTAGTAGAAGATAAAATATTTATAAATTTAACCTTATTACCTTATTCACATATTTTGATGTTTGGTAGTTTTGCCAATAAGCAATATATTTATATGCAGTCTGTTTTGGTAATTACAACTTAAAAAAAGA
>JAOZLS010000299.1 GCA_029934705.1 Bacteroidales bacterium
TAATAATTTAAAATTTACATTAGAAAGTGTAAATGCTGAAATACAAGAAGATTTAACAATTTCAACTGGAACTCAATTTGATGCAAATAGTTTGCAGCTTACAATGTCTGGTGGTGATTTTATTAATAATGGAATTTACACACATAATAATAACTTAGTTCTTTTTAACGGAAATGTAGCACAGGAAATACAAGGAACATCCGCAACAACATTTTTCCAATTAACAAAGCAAGCAACAAAAACGTTAACACTTCAAAATAACATTATTATTGAAGATGATATGAAAATTGATGCTGGAATTATTGCTGATAATAATAATGAAATATCATTATACGGCGATATGCATAATACAGCAGAACATACTTATGGTGGCTCAGGAAATGGTATTTCATTTTTAGGAACTACAAATCAAAAAGTATATGGTAATGGTGGTATTTATGGTAAAATATCAATTAATAATCATAACGGTGTAAAACTAGATGTTGGTACTGACGAGATATTTGTAAATAATGCAGTTCAGCTTGAAGCTGGTGTTTTTGATATTGGCGAAAACTTACTTACACTAAGAATAAACGCTGTATTTATTCCACAAAGTCCATATTCAGCAACTAATATGGTTCAAACAAATAGTTCAATTAGCGATTCTGGTGTAAAGAAATATTTCCCCGCAGGAACAGGAATTTACTTCTGCCCTATAGGAGCAGCAGGAAAATATACTCCTGTAAAAGTTACATCTACAAATAATACAAGTATAACAGGTAATTTAACAATTAAAGCTGCCGACGAAGTTCATCCTACAATTACAGAAGATGCAGAAGCACCTGACACCGAAATTACTGACAATGACAATGCACTACAATTTTATTGGACATTAATTGCCGATGATTTTACAGATGTAACAGGAACAGTTGAAATGTTTTATTACCCAAGCGATGTTGCAACAACAGCTCCTTATACCATTGCGGACTATATTACAGCAAAATTATTAAATGATGGTTCAGGAAATTGGAATCATTACGATTGGGCAGATTTTGATGAAGTAGCTGAAAAATTAATTTTCAGCTTTAATACACCTGTTGCCGATGCAGAAATCTCAGGAGACTACACTGCAGGAGCTGAACCAAATTCAGCAAACAGATTAGGTGCAATACCAAATCAAGTACCTGGTTACATCTCAATTAAAGATGGAGATTGGACAGATATTACAACATGGGATACATATCCAACCTCTGGTGGTACAATTCCAGTAGGAGGACCCGACGGAGCAATGGTAATTATTGATGCTCCATCAGGCGTACCTCATACCGTAGTTATGAATCAAAATTATATTTCTTCATACACTACTGAAATTAGAGGTATATTACAGCAAAAATTAACTTTTGGTAATAGACTTGGAATTTTAAAAGGTCAAGGAACTCTTTCAACTGAACGAGGTTCATTGCCAGCAGGATATTATCCAGAATTCCTAGCCGAAACTGGTGGAACACTAGAATATACAGGAACTGATAGTTATGACATTTTAGCACAAATTACTGAATTGAATAATTTAGTATTGTCTGGAAGTGGAGACAGATTATTTCCTAATTTAGATGTTCAAATACTCGGAACTTTCACCATAAAAGAATCTGCTCAAGTCAATAATGATAATAATCGTAGAATTTCTGTAAAAAAAGATGTTACTTTCGATGGTGGAACTTTTATGGCAGGAACAGGAACAAGTTCAGTATTTGAATTTAATGGAACAAGTCCACAAACAGTTTTAGGAACTGGTATTGGTTTTGTTGGCTCAAATGCTTTTTATAATATTGAAATGAACAATGCGTTTGGTCTTACTCTTGAAAACCCTGTTGATATTGATAACGAACTTGTATTTACAACAGGTGTTATTCACACAACAACAACAAACATTCTTACTCTCGAAAACCCCTTAGAAACGGTTGTGTCTGGGGCTGGAATAGGAAAATATGTTGATGGCCCTTTAAATAAAAAAATTACTCTTGGAGGAGACTTTACATTCCCAATAGGAAATGCTGGAAGATATGGTAAGGCAGGGCTTAATAATGTTAGTAATACTAGCGATGCCAAATGGCAAGCTCAATATTATAATAATAACCCAAATGATGATAGTTACGACCCTTCGGTTTTTGTAGCACCTCTAAAAATTATAAGCGAAAACGAATATTGGAGAATAAAAGGACCAACAAGCGAAACAGCACAAGTAAGATTGCGTTGGGATTCAAACA
Source organism: Bacteroidales bacterium (assembly GCA_029934705.1). GTDB lineage: Bacteria > Bacteroidota > Bacteroidia > Bacteroidales > JAADGE01 > DZBS01. The sequence goes on from JAOZLS010000299.1 coordinate 2,244, forward strand.
ACGGAGGATTTGCAGGCGATGCACACCGTAACGACATGCGAATTGCAGAATGGCGAGATGAAACTACTGACGCTTGGTATCAAGTTGATGCAGGAAATACAATAAGCGGAGATGCAAATGCTGGAACAATATCATCTACTGTCAGTAGCTCTTTTAACGAATTTGGAATAGGTAATATTTTTACAATAAGTACAGTATATTCAATTGTAAATTTTACTTGGGATGGTTCGGAATCAATAACTTGGGAAGATGGTGATAACTGGTCTGGAACTACAGTTCCATCAGCTATGGATAATGCAATTATTCCAGATGCAATGCCACACGACCCAACAATAAGTTCAGTAGCTGCATGTAATGAATTAACAATTGCATCAAACACAACTGTAACAATTAATGCAGGATACTCATTAACAACAAATGGTGATTTTTCTAATGCAGGTATCTTATTACTAAAATCTCCAACAGATAATACTGCAAGTGCTTCGTTTATTGATAATGGTGTAATTACAGGAACTGGTAAAATTCATGTTGAAAGATATATGGAAGCAAATAAATTCCATTATGTATCATCGCCAATAAAATCAGGTGCAACTGGAAATGCTACAAGTAATTTATTTACAATGCACCCAAGTGGAAATTTTAATCCTAATTTTTATACTTACGACGAGACTTATGATTTAGATGGAAATCCAGCAACAGCACCCCTTAATCCAGACGATGGTTCAAATACATTTAATTCAGACAACCTCGTTCCAGGATGGACTTATGCACATAATAGTGATAACGGAGCAACTCCTATCGCATTAGATGAAAAAACGGGATATGCTTTCTGGACAGATATGGGACAAACAATTACTTTTATAGGTGATGCAAACACTGGAGATTTTAACTTTAATGGATTAACTTATACAAATAACGATGCACAAGCTGGTCCTTTACCTAATTATTACGATGGTTGGAATTTAGTCTCAAACCCATATCCTTCATCAATTGACTGGGATTTAATAAAAGGAACTCGTACCGATCTTGATAATGGTATTTATATTTGGGATGGAACACAATATGCAAGTTACTCTAACGATGTAAAAGGTGGAAGTATGGCTTTAAGTAATGAAGTAGCACCAATGCAAGCATTTTTTGTTCACTCAACAGCAAATAATAATCCAAGCTTTCAACTAAACAATAGCCATAGAGTTCACTCGTCAGTAAAATATTTAAAAGGTGAAGAGGAAGAAAATGTTAAGCCAAACTTTATTAGATTAAAAATGCAAGCAAATGGTTATAGCGATTATTCTGTTATCTATTTTAAATCGAATGCAACTATTGGTTTTGATGGAAGTTTTGATGCTTTTAAACTTTATAGTCCTAGTTATATGCCAACTATTCCGCATATTTATTCTGTAACAACAAATGATGCAACACCTCTATCAATAAATGCATTGCCCGAAAACACAATGGATAATTTAATAATTCCATTACATATAAAGATAGGGCAAGCAGGAACTTATACTATTTCATTAGATGAATTTAATTTTGAAAACGACTATGTGTATTTTATTGATAAACAAGAAAACGTAGAAGTTTGTCTTAATATAGAAACTCTTACTGATTACTCATTTACTTGTGGTTCAGGTATCATTTCCGATAGATTTGAATTACGATTCTTTGAAAATAATGCGCCAGTAATACAAGACGAAATTTTGGTTCAAAGCGTTCTTGAAGACGAGCAATTTGAATTTACAATATCACAAAATTCATTTATCGAAACTGACTTAAATGATGAGATAGTAAGTTATACTGCAACATTAGCAAATGGTGAAGTTTTACCAACTTGGTTAAATTTTAATAATGAAACTCTAACATTTTCAGGTCAAGCGACTAATGATGAAGTTGGAATAGTTGAAATTAAAGTTGAAGTTGCCGACAGAATGGGAGCAACAGCATCTCAAATATTTAGTATAACTGTTATTAACACTAACGACGCACCAACTCTTGAAATTAAAATTCCTGATATGAAAACTAGCACATCAGAACTTTATACTTATTCAATAACTGAAAATACGTTTGTTGATGTTGACTTAGGTGATATATTAACTTATTCTGCAAACTTGGAAGGTGGAAATTCATTACCAGAATGGTTATATTTTAATAGTGAAACAAGCTCTTTCTATGGAACTCCAACAATTGCAGAAGTTCTAAACATAGAAGTAACTGCAAGTGATATTGACGGCGAATATATTTCAGATGTTTTTGAATTAACTATAACTGGAGTTAATACAGTTTCTAACTTATCAGGATTTAACTATAAAATATATCCAAACCCAGCAAAAGATGTTATTAATTTAGAATTTGAAGACTTAAATGTTCAAAAAATTACGATTTTTGATATAACAGGAAAATTAATACTCAAAAAAACAAAATTCAAACAAAAGGGTATAATTAATATATCAAATTTTAATAGAGGACTATATTTCATCAATATTCAAACAGATAATGAAATAATTACAACAAAAATAATAAAGAAATAAGTTAACAGCTTGCTATATTAGTTTGTACTTATTTCAATTAAAAAGAGTGCCGATATATAATATATCGGCACTCTTTTTAATTGAAATAAATATTGTTTAAAACAATTATTTAGAAAATCGCTCAGCAACAATTAATTGTTTAGTTCCGTGAGTCCAATTATAAAAGCCATTACCAGTTTTAACTCCTAAATCGCCTGCCGTTACCATAGTTCTTAACAATGGTGCTGGTGCATATTTTGCTTCGCCAAAACCTTCGTATAAAACTTCCATAATTGCTAGGCAAACATCGAGCCCAATAAAATCGGCTAATTGTAATGGTCCCATTGGGTGTGCCATTCCTAATTTCATAACAGTATCAATACCTTCAACGCCTGCAACACCAGTATTTAAGGTAATTATTGCTTCGTTAATCATTGGCATTAAAATACGGTTTGCAACAAATCCTGCAACATCATTAACTTCTACAGGAACTTTCCCTAAAGCTTTTGATGTTTCCATAATTACATTTGTTACTTCATCGCTAGTTTTGTAACCTCTAATAATTTCAACAAGTTTCATTACAGGAACTGGGTTCATAAAGTGCATTCCTATAACTTT
>JAOZLS010000300.1 GCA_029934705.1 Bacteroidales bacterium
TCCCAAAGAGTTCCTTTTTGGGAAAGAAAAAACTCGTTTTCACTTTTTGTCTCTTGGTTATGAATCGAAATTATTTTTATTTTTTCTGGCTCAAAAGCTTTTATCATTTCATGCAATTTATTTGGGACAGAATATGGAGCATGTGGTACTAATGTGCCGTTTAATTTAAGTTCTTGAAGCTTTTTATAGTTAGCTAGTCCATTGTCAAAGTTTTGCTGAGCTTGCTCGTTTGATATTGTAAAAAGCTCTATAAAAGTTTCAAAGTGTATTGAGCTATTTTTTTTTACAGCATAAGAATCTTGAGTGTTTGAAATATCACCAACCGCAATTATTCCTCCTTTTTTAATTTCAGATTCGGCTTTCTGTATTTTGTCTTGTAAATTTTCAGGAAAACTTCTTGTTGCTATTATTGTTTCAACAAATTCAGGTAGCCCATTAATTTTTGTATTATCAATTGCTCCTTTCATGTGCGAAAGTTCAAGGTGGCAATGTGCATTTATAAAACCAGGAACTATTACGCCGTTGTAGTATTCTAAACCTTCAATTTCTTCTATTTTTCCTTTTGTATCAATAATATCTATTATGTAATTATTGTCGTCAAGTACTATAATTCCATTTTTTAATGGTTTAGAGTTACAAGTAAATATGTAGTTTGCCGAAATTTTTCTCATTTTTTTTATTTATGGGTAATCAAAAAGTAAACCTGTATTTTTATGTGTTAGATATTTATTTTTGCTGTGATTGTTACATCGAGTAAGCCTATCAAAAGCACTAAAAAGTCCAAGGATTACACCTTTTTTTTGTACTGATAAAATTGCATAATTTGAGCAAGAAGGATAAAAATAACAGTGGTTTTCATCTTGCGAAGAAATAAAATTTTTATAGAATAAATAAATTTCAAGCGAAATAAATTGAATTTCATTTTTATACTCAGTTTTTTTTATTTTATGATTTGCATGTGTATCTTTTTGTAAAAATAAGTTATGAAAAACCTGTAAATTGGTTTCTTGTTGCGAAAAAGCTGTATTTATGCTAGTAATTAGCATAAATACAGCTGCAATAATGGAAATATTCAATTTAAAATTTATATCGAATTTGCCTAGAGGTATTTTTCTTTGTTTCAAGAGTCTTATTTTTAGGATATTTTATATAATACGATAAAGTTATTTTCTTTTTTTCGCCAGGAGCTAATTTTATAAGCCATTTTAATTCGCCTGTATTTATATCGTATTCGGCACCTGAAAGTTCTAGGGCTTTTACTTCAATTTCGTCGGATTGTGAAATAGGCAGCTGGTCTAATAATTGAATTTCAATAGGAGTTTTACGATTGTTTTTAGCAATCATTTCAAAAGTTTTAATTTCTTTTTTCTTAGTTCCTATCAACTGTGTACTGCTAAAGTTTTTAAGTTTTGAGCGAGTTATAATCACCTTACTATCACGCCCTAACGATAAATCTAATGTGTCTTTAACATTTCGTGTATTTATAAATGATTGTCCTAAATATGTGCCAGCATAGTAAACATTAGCAGGACCTTGAACAAGGTTTAAATCCTCCCAACCAGTAATTCTTGCAATTAAAAACACGTCTTTATCTAATTTTGTTACAGCAAAATGTTTATAAGTTGCAGGCAAATTATGTTTGCTTATTTCTACAATATATGGTTTATCGTCAGCAGGTATTGAGTATTTTTTTGTTATTTTAAATTCCGCACTAAGCTCAGGTATTTCAACTTCTTCAAAAGTAACAATACCATTATTATTATTACCATCGTTTACGTTGCCAAACGTTTGAGGTTGATTGCTTTGTGTTTGCACAACCATGTTCTGAGCATAGCCTTCTTTCTTTTTCATGTTTCGTCCGCTATAATTATCGCGATATGTATAGTATGTTAAATACCAAGGTTTAAGGTTTGGTTTTTCGGCACTTAGTGTTGGGTCGGCAGTTGAAAGATTAAAACTTAGATTGTCCCAGTTTATGCCTGTATTATTAAAAACTTTTGCTCTATAAGTAAGCTCAACGGGTTTGTCAGTATCTAATGCTTTTATGTCATAAGATGGAGACCAACCACAATCCGAAACAATATATTTTAGATTTATTGTTGATGCTTTGTCAACATTAGACGAAACTAGAATTGTTATTTCGGAACGAGGGTAAGTTGCTCCAGTATTTAATTGATTTAATTCTTTTTTAAGATTTATTACTTTTACTGAATATTCATTAATTTTTGTGTTATTATAGGATACTTTTTTATTTATTTCAGTAATTTTAGTTCTATAAAAATCGGATGCCTGACGTAATTCACTAACCGCCACTCCCGAATTTGTACCACCGATTGACATATTTGCAAGAAGCATTTTTTTCTCGGTTTGGTAAGCATCTGTTTCATCTCTTAAGTTTTGAATTTTTTTAGACATTAGTTTAAGTGAGTCTTTTACCTTTTTTAAAGCAGGAATGTCCTTGTTTGCACTTAAATAGTTTATTTTATGAGAAATGCCTAATAAATCAACACCATCCTGTGTTGTTATTCTGATGCTTTTTATATTTATTTTATGAGACAAGTTAATAAAAACTAAAGAGTTTTCTCCTTTCTTTAAATTTACAGATTTGTTTCTAATTAGTTCAGCTCCAGCTAAATATATTGATGCTGATTTTATTTTAGATTTAATATTTATAGGTTTATTTTGCTGTGCAAATATTCCTAAAAACATGAATATTAACGAAAAAGTTATGGCTGTTTTTTTCATAATTTTATATAGTTTATTTAGGGTTATATTTTTTTTTAATAATAGTGTAATATTTAATTAATCTTTTAGCATGAAATAAAGCAAAGCACCAACAAAGGGAAAAGATATAATTATTAATGCCCAAATAAATTTGTTTATTACTTCCATGTTACTACCTATTAAGCTTATAAGAGCAATTAGAGGAAAGAGAATAATGAAAATTATTATTGAGAGAATAATTATTATTTGAAACATTTTTATAAAAGTAAAATGAGTTTTTGGGGTTACTTTGAATGTAAAAGCTTGTGCTTTATCAATGCGAATTCTATATATATATCAAGTTTTTCTCGAGTAATTGGTTTAGTTAAAAAACCGTAAGTGTTTTTTAAAATTGCACTTTTAACTGTTGCAATATCAGCATTGCCAGAAATATAAATTATAGGAATAAAATACCTGTCGCATATATATTTAGCCGCTTCTATCCCATTAACATTTCCATCTAAATGTATGTCCATTAAAATAATATCAGGCAAGTTTTTTTTGCATGATTTAATAGCTGCTTCACCAGAATTAACAGTACCCGTTATTTCTAGACCTATCTCTTTAACAAACATATCAAAAATGGTGCAAAGCATTTGATCATCTTCAACTATTAGAATTTTTTTTGCTGGCATTATGCTTTATTGTTCATTTTATTAAAAAATCTTAAATTTAAGTAAAAATACAAAAAAATATTTCTTAGAAAAAACAAGTTTTACTTAATTTGTGAAAAATTTAGAAATAATTTGAATTTAGTTATTGACATAGGTAATTCGCTCACAAAAATTTCAGTGTTTAATAATGGCGAAATAGTCCATTTAAAGAAGATTGAAAGTGCTGATTTTGCTGTATTTACACGCGAAATTAAATCTGTGTGCGAAAAATCAATAGTATTAAATAATGTTATTGTTTCCTCCGTAAAGAATATTGATATTAACTTTGATAAGTTTTTGATAAACAGCTTTATTTCTTACATTAAAGTTGATGATAAAACCCAAATACCTATTAAAAATTATTATAAAACACCAAAAACTTTAGGAAAAGACAGGCTGGTAGCTCTTGTTGCTGCGAACAATATTTTTCCTAATACAAACGTTTTGATTTTTGATGCTGGTACAGCACTAACTATTGACTTCATTAATGCAAAAAAAGAATATTTTGGTGGAAATATTTCTCCAGGAATAACAATGAGATTTAAAGCTCTAAATTATTTTACAGATAAATTACCACTTATTGATAATTATAGCTTTTTTTATGACGAAATGGGAAGTGATACCAACAATGCAATAATATCAGGTGTTTTAAGAGGAATTGTATCAGAAGTATTAGGATATATTGATAGTTTTAAGGAGAAATATCCCGATTTGAAAATTATTTTTACAGGTGGAGACACATTTTTCTTTGAAAATATATTAAAAAGAGACATATTTGCAGACCCAGATTTAGTAATAAAAGGTTTAAATAGAATTTTAGAATATAATGCAGAAAACAATTATTAAAATTATGTTATCAATTTTGTTATTGGTAGGATACGAAAGTTACGGACAAGTTAATACAAGTTCTCCATATTCACGCTTTGGATTAGGCGAAATAGAAAGTTTTAGTCTCGGTAGAGCCAGCTCAATGGGAGGTATATCTATAGGATTAAGTTTGCCGTTTGAAATTAACATAATGAACCCAGCATCGTACTCATCGGTACCAGCACAGGCGTTTTTATTCCAGGCAGGAATAAGAAGTAGGCAAACGAGCTTTACTTCGGATAATGGCTCATCTCAAGCTTATGATAATGGTCTTACTTCCTTAAACTTAGCTTTTAGAGTTACCAAGTTTTGGGGAATGAGCTTTGGTGTAAACCCAGTTAGTAGTATTGGCTACGAAATTTACTCCGAGGACTCAGTTACTGTTGGCGACAATAGTAGTAAAGTTAGCATGAATTATGTTGGTGAAGGCGGTTTAACACAATTATACCTCGGAAATGCTTTTTCCTATAAAGGGCTTTCTATTGGTGTTAATGCGGCTTACATTTTTGGTCCAATGACACAACGAATTGAATCATTATACGATGGCGAAAGTTATAGTTCTTTCTTATTAGACATGAAATATACTAATGTTAGTGATTTTAATTTTAAATACGGAATACAGTACTCCGACTCATTATTAGGAAAATATAAATATACAGTTGGTGCTGTTTACGAAAATAAAACAAACCTAAAAACGCAAGTTACAAGATATACTCAAAGTTCTTTGGTTAACGAGCAAACTACTATACACGACACCTTGTTTAACGATACAATAACATCGGGTACTGTGGGAATGCCACAATCTTATGGTGTAGGATTTTCGGTAATAACTAAGAAGTTAATATTTGGAGTTGATTATAAATTATATAATTGGGAAAATGTTGAGTTTTTAGGAGAAACAAAAGAATATATTACAAATAGTGATTTTTTAGCTGGTGGAATTGAATTTACACCAAATTATTTGTCAAAGAAATTCTTTAATAGAATGAGTTACAGAGTAGGTGGACATATTTCCAACACTTATGTGAAACTTAATGATACACAAATCGTAGATAAAAGTGTAAGCTTTGGAATAGGAC
>JAOZLS010000046.1:0-5226 GCA_029934705.1 Bacteroidales bacterium
AGGATAATAAAATACGATAGTAAAGAAGAAAACATAAATAATCAAATATTTGATAATAATACAAGTAAATTAATAACAGAACAAATTGCGGAAGAAGTAATAACACTTCAACACAATATTATAATAAATAAAGATATAGCTCAAAAAGATGATGGTGAATACATGACTGAAAATGATATTAATAATGTATTTATAATGCCATTAAAAGAAAAGGGAAATGTGTTAGCAATGTTAGTTTTTGAAAATAAAAAAGGGAAAGATATTTTTAACGAAAATATTATTAATATATTAATGCTTGCAGAGTCTCAAATTTCAATGTTTATTGATACACATTTAATATACACGCAAATTAATGAACTTAATGAGAATTTGGAAGAAAAAGTTGCAAGTAGAACTTCCGAAATAGTAAAACAAAATGATATATTAGAATTACAACGAAATAAAATTGAAGAAAAAAATAAGAATCTAAATGATGCCTATTCTGATATAAAAATAAAAAATAAAGAAGTTGAAGATAGTATTAATTATGCAAAAAAAATACAAAATTCAATACTTCCAGACAGTAAAAGTATAAAGCAAATTTTTCCTGAAAGTTTTATATTATACAAACCTAAGGATATATTAAGCGGCGATTTTTATTGGGCAGACACTTTTACTGTAAATAATGAAGAAATTATTTTTATGACAATTGCCGATTGTACAGGTCATGGAGTACCAGGCTCGTTGATGTCAATTGTTGGCAATAATTTGCTTTATGACTCAATTATGATTGAAAAAACATACGATACAGCAAAAATTCTTGATAAATTACAAGAAAAAATAAGTCATAGATTAAATAGAGACATAGATAAATATAAATTTAGAGACTCGATTGACCTTGCTCTTATTGCATTTAATCCAAAAAGAAATACAATCCAATATTCTGGAGCAAGAAATCCACTTATTCATGTTAGAGACAATAAACTTGTTGAATATGTAGCCAACAAAAAATCTGTTGGCGAAACAAATGCTAGAATTAAAGAAAAAATAAAAAACTTTACATCAAAAACTATTGAAATACAAAAAGGTGATGTAATATTTATGTTTACCGATGGTTATGTTGACCAAATTGGAGGAAAATACAATAGAAAGTTTATGAAAAAAGATTTTTATAAATTACTAAGTGAAATTAGTCAGCTATCGGAAACTAGCCAACATAATATTTTATCGAAAACATTAATAAACTGGCAAAATGAAAATAAGCAAACAGATGATATTTTAATAACTGGTATTAAATTTTAAATAATTAATTTGAAACAAAACAAAACATATCGCTTTATTAAATTGTTAATGATATTTTCCATAATAATCATTAGTAATAGTATTTCCATTGCTCAATTATCTGTAAATAAAGGAACTATAGATTTGTCCGATTGTAACTTTAATAAAAACAAAGTAATTGAACTTAATGGAGAATGGGAGTTTTACTATAAGCAAACATTATCAAATAATGATATAATAACAAATAATATTAAACCATCATATTTCCCTGTACCATCATTATGGAATGATAAAGCCCTTGATAACGTTAAGCTGTCAAACAAATCAAGTGCAACCTACAGGCTGAAAATAAAAACCTCACCACAAACAAAATATTTGACTATAAGAACAATGCGAATATTTTCAGCTTACAAACTTTTTATTAACGACTCGCTAATAATAAAAGTCGGTGAAATAGAACAAAAAACACAGAAGGAAATAGCAGGACTAAAAACAGTTACTGCTACGTTTGTAGTGCCAGATACAGTCTTTTATCTAACAATACAAATGAGTAGTTATAGTCATCGAAAGGCAGGAATACAAAGTGAAATAGAAATAGGCTTACCTAAATATATATTTAAAAAATCAAGAATTGCCAAATCAACAGAGATTTTTATACTTGGAGTAATGATAATTATGGCATTTTATCATATAGGACTATTTATTTTATGGAAAAAAAATACATCTGCTCTGTTCTTTGGATTTCTTCTAATTTCGGTTTCATTACATCTAACGACAAATGAAGAAGTGCTCATGTCGTATTTTATAGATATTTTCCCAACGGAATTTCTATATAAAATAGATTTTATGACAAATAATCTAACGGCAATTTTTATTATACTATTTTTCTACTCAATAAACCCCAAATACTATAATAAAATAGTAATATATACGCAAATAGTCATACTTTCATTAATAGTATTAGTAATTATTTTTTCAAAAACAGAGTTTTACTCACATACTCTTATCATTTTTGAAATAATGGTTATTATTTTCATCCCATATATTTTGTTTAACCTCATAAAAGCTGTTGTTAAAAATAGGAAGAACTCTGTTCAAGAATTAACAGGAACTATTATCCTTTTTGGTTCAGCCCTTAACGATATACTTTATGAGAATTCAATTATTGATACAGGGTATATTACATGGTTAGGTCTTACCTTTTTTATTGTAATACAATCAAACACAGTTGCACGAAGGTATACTAACTTATTTAATCGTACCGACGAGTTAAACTCAATAACTTCCGAGTTAGATTATATAAAAAATAAAATACTTAACGAGAAAGGAGCTTCAATAGATAAAACTCTAGAAATTATTGCTCAAAAAAATAATGCAACAAGAAGCCTAATGTTTATTACAAATAATGGAGGCGTTAAGGTTAAAGCTTACTACTCTCAATATATACATCCCGAAAAAGAGTCGTACCCAGTTAATTTAATTCAGTTATCTTTAAAAGAAAAACAGATAATTAAAATTGAAAATGCATATACAGAAAATGAATTTTTTGACTCAAAATATTTGAATAACTTTAAAGTTAAATCAGCATTTTGTATGCCTCTTATTTCAGATGACGATGTAAAAGGAATTTTATATTTTGAGAACGAAATGCAAACTGAAAAGTTTACAGATAGAACCGAGCAAATAATATCACTGCTTTCAAACCAAATAATGAATATTATAGACAATTATGATAAATTTAATGAACTCGATAATTTAAACTTAAAACTAGAAGAAACAATTGAAGAAAGAACAATTGAAGTAATGCAGCAAAGAGAAGAGCTTAAAACTCAAAAAGACGAAATAGAACGGCAAAATGAATATTTGAACTCAATTTATGACGAGATTTCGTTACAAAACCAAGAAATTAATGATAGTATAAACTACGCAAAAAGAATGCAAGCAGCATTACTTCCAAACAGAAACACATTAACATCTGCATTCCCAAATAACTTTATTCTATTTAAACCAAAAGATATTTTAAGTGGTGATTTTTATTGGATATACGAAACAAAAAATCAAGATATTAAGATTTTTGCAGTTGCCGACTGTACAGGACATGGTGTTCCAGGAGCATTAATGTCAATTATTGGAAACAATATGCTTTTTAATCAGATTACTGGAAATAAAATAACTGAACCATCTGTAATATTAGATAATGTACAAGCAGAAATCTCGCATAAACTAAAACAGAATATAATGTCGGAATCCAAAGATGGAATGGATTTAGCAATAATTGCCTACGACAAAGAAAAATCTATAATTAAATTTTCAGGAGCAAGAAATCCTTTAATTATGATTAGAGACAATGAGCTTACTGAATTTAAAGGCGACAGAATGTCTATTGGAGGTGCAGAACATGCACGAATAGGAAAAGATTCACGCTTTACTAATAAAGAAATTAATACAAAAGAAGGAGATGTTTTTTATATGTTTTCCGATGGTTATGCCGACCAACTTGGAGGAAAACGCAATCGTAAATTTATGAAAAAGAAATTCTACGAACTCCTTTTATCAATCCATACAAAACCAATGCTAGAGCAACAAGAAACCTTACTAGAGGCAATGATACTTTGGAAAGGAGATAATATTCAAGTGGACGATGTACTCGTTGCTGGCATAAGAATTTAATCCAAAATATCCTTTAGTTTGTTAGGTTCTGTTTTGTTGTTTTAAAAGTTGAAATTAAACTTTTTAATTGCTCCGCTTGGGAAGAGAGTTCTTCGGCTGAAGCAGACATTTCTTCGGCCGATGCCGAGTTGCTATTTGTTATTTGAGTAAGTTGTTGTATTGATGTGTTTATAACTTGAACTCCATCTTGTTGTTCTATACTTGCCGCTACTATTTCGTTTACAAGATCAGTACTCCTTAATATTTCTGGAATTAATGTCTCAAGTTTTTTTTCTGCAATAATTGATACATCTTGCCCTGTTCTCGAGAGTTCATTTATTTCTTCGGAAGCAAGTTTTGATTTTTCTGCAAGTCGCCTAACTTCTTGTGCAACTATTGCAAAGCCTTTGCCTGCTTTGCCTGCTCTTGCAGCCTCAATTGATGCATTTAATGACAATAAATTAGTTTGAAATGCTATATCTGTTATTATTGATATTTTCTCACTTATATTCGAGACAGAACCAATTACTTGTGTAAATACTTTGTTGCTTTCTTCTAAATCTTTAGCTGAATTAATAGAGCTTTTTCTTGTATCTGTTGCTTTTTCGGTATTAGAGCTTATTATAGCAAGCATTTCTTCCATAGAGGCAGAAATCTCTTCGGTGGTTGACGCTTGTTCATTTGCTCGTTCGGATATTTGTTGCGAAATAGAACTTAATTGATTACTTGCACTTAAAACAGATGCAGATGTATCGCCAATATTTATAACAATTTCATTTAAGTTATTATTCATTATTTGCATTGATTTTGTAATATCACCAAATTCATCTTTTCTATTTAAGTCTTTTTCGTCAAGCTTAATATTAATGTCTGATTTCGACATTTTATCAATATTATACCGTAAGTTTTGTAAAACACTCATCTCTTTTTTAAAAAATAATATAGAGCCAATAACGATTGCAAGTCTTAATGGTATTGCAATTAATCTTGGTAAATCAAGCTGTTCAAAGGTAACTGTTACCATAGTTACTGCTATTGTTATAAAAATTAGAACATAACCAATTTTTGCAAGAAATGATTTTTTAAATAGTAATCTAATTGTTATAACAAATATAGGTGCTATAACTAAAATAGAGAGTGCATAAAATTTGAGTAGTTCTAACATAGTAATAATTTTGTTACAGAGCTTGCATAATTGCAATTCTGTATATTGTTTTAAGTTTCTATTAATTAGAGAATAGGATTAATCTAATCTCTATTTTTTTAAGTTTATTGTTTACTATTATCAATTTTAAATTCAGATATTAAGTTTTGTAG
>JAOZLS010000046.1:5326-16281 GCA_029934705.1 Bacteroidales bacterium
CTTTGGCCGATTTTGTAGTAATACTTTCGGTATTTATTGCTTTTTCGGTATTTGAACTTATTGTGGCAAACATTTGTTCCATAGAAGAGGCAACTTTCTCTGTAGTTAATGCCTGTACATTTGCTCTTTGTGACATTTCTAATGAGGAAGAACTTAGCTGATTGCTTGTATCGGAGACGGCTGTTGCTCTATCATTTATATTTATTATAATTTCTTTAAAATTTTTATTAATTTCGTTTATTGATAGGAAGAGTTCACCAATTTCATCATTTCTCTTTTCAGTTATTTGAAAGTCTATTTTTTTTGCCGATATTTTTTTTAAAGCATATGTCGCCTTATTAAGTGGCTTCTCAATTGTTTTGCGAATTAAAATAAAGGTAACAACCCCAAGTATAATGAAAAGCAACAAAAATATTGATATTGTTTGTATTACGGTGTTAATCATTTTGTTATGCGAAAGAGTTATGTCGTGTGCAGAATAAATTGCACCAACATTTCTGTCTCCTGCATCTATTAATGGAATTTGAGATAAAATATAGACCTTATCATTTATTTTATATTGTTTATTTAATATTCTACTTTTTTTGGGTATATTATGTATATTAATCTCAGAAATAGAAACATCTTTACTTGTACTTGCAATTACTACTTCGTTTACTAAATCGTCCCAAGATGACATTTGAGAGTTTGTTTCTCTTGCCATATTCCACTTCTCTTTGTTTAAATAATCTTTGTTTACAGTAACAATAAAATCGTTACCATTTTTAGTTTTAATGTTTTCAAAAAAATGGTCAATTTCTTGTCCTACTTCCATATACCCTATTAGCTGTTCTTTATTGTCATAATATGGTCTGACAACTCTTAGTGCAAAAGCGGTTTTCCCAAGCTCTAGTCCAAAAGCTACTTCTTTTGTTTTTATAGCATTTTGATATGTAAATCTTGTTATTGTATCGTTGTTCTTATTACGATTATGTACTCGCAAAAAACAAGTTTTATTATCTTCAGGCATTAAATAATAAAAATGTGTAATGCTGTATTTCTTTTTTAGTTTTTCAAATATTGGTTTTGAATATGTGAATAAATTATTTATATCTTTTTTTATAAAATATTCTTTTGCAACTTTATCTTCAAGCAAAAAGTCTAGTGTTAATGTTAATTTTTGAGTCTCACTTGTTAATATATCTTCAAATGATTTTTCAATAATTTGTAGGTTGTTATTTGATATAATATTAAGTTCATGTTTATAGGAATAAATTTGAGATGTAATTGATAATAGCATACTTGCCAGAAATCCTGAAAGTATTATTGTAAGTATTCTTTTAGATATTTTAGTCATAATATATATATATATCAGCTATATTAAACTTCTTGTTTTAGTGTTTAATAATTTGAGAAGATTTAACATAGTAATTGGTTATTATAGTGTTGTTTATATATTTTTCATACAAGTTACAATATTTTATTGAAAGTGTTAATAAAATATGTCTTTATTTAAGTTTATTGTTTACTATTATCAATTTTAAATTCAGATATTAAGTTTTGTAGCTGTTCTGCTTGTGCCGATAGCTCTTCGGCAGATGCAGACATTTCTTCGGCAGATGCTGAGTTCTCATTTGTTATTTCGGTAAGTTGTTGTATGGAATTATTTATAAGTTCAACTCCTCCTTGCTGTTCCTTGCTTGCCGATGCAATTTCGTTTACCAGTGTAGCACTTTTTGTAATTTCAGGTATAAGATTTTCTAATTTTTTGCCTGCAATTTTTGAAATGCTTTGTCCGTTTAATGATAACTCGCTTATTTCTTCGGAAGCAATTTTTGATTTTTCGGCAAGGTTTCTTACTTCTTGAGCAACAACAGCAAAACCTTTGCCTGCATCGCCTGCACGTGCTGCTTCAATTGATGCATTTAATGATAAAATATTAGTTTGAAATGCTATATCTGTTATTATTGAAGTTTTTGTACTAATATCCGAAACTGCTTGTATTGTTTCCAAAAATACTTTATTACTTTCTTTTATTTCTTTGGCCGATTTTGTAGTAATACTTTCGGTATTTATTGCTTTTTCGGTATTTGATCTTATTGTGGCAAACATTTGTTCCATAGATGAAGATATTTCTTCGGTGGTTGAGGCTTGTTGGTTAGCATTTGATGATATTTGTTGAGAGCTTGAGGATAGCTGTTCGCTTGCTTTAAAAATTTCGTTGGAACTTTGTTTAATTCCATCCACCATTCTTACTAAAACTAGATTTTGCTCTGCACTAATTTTTGCTTCTTCTTCGGCAGATGAAATAGCCTTTTCTGAAAATTTAATTGTAAAATACAGTATTAAAGACATTCCTGTTAGAGTAATTATGTGGTTTGAATACCCGTTTAGAAACATTTCGGCTTGTTCAGGAGCTTGTTCTATAGCAAACAAATAAACCCTAGTTGTGGTAGCTAATATAATACCTGAGTTTATTAATAAAATAGTTTTTGACGCAAACATTACTGAAACAGAAAACATACCAAGAATAGTATAAAAACCTCCCATGAATTTGTAAAAAGCAGATATGTCTTCATTAACAGTATTTATTGCTCCAGCAATTAGTAATACAAGTCCTAGAGCAAAGATATTTCCTACAATTCTAATATTTGTTTTTTTTAGTATAAACAAATTTATTGTTACAAAGGTAAGAATTAGAAATATTGAAAATAGATCAATTATAAAGTTTTTATTATGAGAAGCAATTGTACCAATTAGTTTTACTGAGGCAAGTATAATACCTATAAGTCCAATTATTATAAAAGCACTGGTTTTTTGTTTATCAAGTAAGCTCTGTTTTGTTTTAGGAGTGAAATATTGTATTATTTTTCTCATGTTTTTTATAGTTAGTTGCCTATCCTATTTAGTATTGTCATAATTTAATTTATAAGAGCAAAATCTATTCCGAAACTAAATTACGATAATTGTTTTAGGTGGAGATTATTTGTTAATTATACCTTAAAAGAAAGAGTTATTTGTCTTTATAACAAATAACTCTTTTAATAATGTAGAAATACGTTTTATTATTTTTCTTGTAACCAACTTTCAGCTTTGCTTTTATTGTCAAAGTATTTTATTTCAACATTACCCGATTCCTCAGCTTTTTCATTTGTTTGTTCTGCCGAGATTTGCCCCAAAAGCTCCTTTGCCATAATAAACGAATAGTACTTTAAGCCAGCATCTTCTGCTTGCGGAAACCATATATTTTGTGTCCACTCTTGAATTTCTATCGAGTTGGCTTCTAATTTGCTAATATCATTTAGCACTTTAATGGCATTGTGTTCTTTCATCTTATCAATAATAGAATTGGCTTGTGCTTGAAATTCTCCTAAGTCAGGCATGCCTGTAAATTCTACAATCACAGCTTTTAAATTGCTGTCATAATACGCTTTTTTCATCTTTTAAATCTTTAGTTATTAATAATTATTAGTATTTATAGTTAGTTCTAATTATATTCGATTACTATTTTTTCAGTGTTATTTTGTATTTCTTCAACTTTAAATTCAGAAACTAATTCAATTAAATGTTCAGCTTGTGCTGATAACTCTTCTGCCGACGATGACATTTCTTCTGCAGAGGCAGAGTTTTCATTAGTTATTTCAGTAAGTTGTTGAATAGATGTGTTAACATTTCTTACACCACTTTGTTGTTCTTTACCAGCTGATACTATGTTGTTTACATGTTTAGCACTTTTTACTATTTCAGGAATTAATTTTTCAAATAATTTCTTTGTGATTTGCGAATAACTTTCGCCTTCTTTTGAGAGTTTTTCAATATTTGTTGATGCACTTTTTGTTTTATCGGCAAGCTTCCTTATTTCGCTTGCAACAACGGCAAAGCCTTTGCCAGCAGTTCCAGCACGTGCTGCTTCAATTGATGCGTTTAAAGAAAGAATGTCTGTTTTGTTGGCTATTTCAGAAATTATTGTTATTGTTTTATTTATTTCAGTTACTGAATCTATTGTTTTAATAAAAATATCGCTACCTCGCTCCATTCCTTTTGCAGATTCAGAGCTGATTTTTTCTGTTTGTATTGCATTCTCGGTATTTGAATTTATCATTGCAAGTACTTGTTCCATAGAACTTGCAATTTCTTCGGTTGTTGCAGCTTGCTCGTTTGCTCTTTGTGACATTTGTTGAGATGCCGATTTTAATTGAACACTTGCACTTGTTAGGTTACTTGCACTAAATTTCACTTTCTTTGCAATTTGTTTTATTTGATGGTTCTGCTGCTCAAAGATCTTAGATTTTTCGGATAAATTACCAATGGATCTTGTCATAAAAACAGTAAAAATATACATAAAAGCAAAGCAAAATATTATCATTATTTCGTATAGGAAATATCCATATTCTGAAATTTCTTTAATATTAATAGGTATTTGTTCTTTGCTTACATAGTATATATAGGTAGTTGAAGCTATTACTACAATTGTGTTAACTGTTAGTGTAATACGTGTTGCAAACATTGCTGAGAAAATAATTATAATAAAGAAAACATAATATTGACCCATAAGAAAATACGGAATGTCTGCTTCTTTTGTATTTGCGAGCATTGAGTATACCATTATTATGGTTAAAGCGTAAGCTAAAATATTACCTGCTAATTTGTATTTACCCTTTTGGATAATTATTAGCATTCCTGACGCAATAATCAATACTGCAGCAGGTATTAACACTCCATTTATATCACCTTTAAATAGGTTCTTTAATACAATTATTAATACAAGGCTTATTGCTGAAATTAATGAGATGATTAATGTCTTTGCTTTCAGGAAATTAATAGATTTCTCATCTTCATTGATATTTCCTAAGAAAAAATTCATTGATTTAGTTATCATTTTTGTGATTTTTAAAGAGTAAAAAAAGTCTTTTGTTAATTTGAAAATATTAGTTGTTTTTTCATTGTTTTATGGTTTAAGGCGTGGTTTAAATGCCTCTCTTTCAGTAAATAAACTCTATGCCAAATCTCAGATTAATAAGGGGTTGTTGAACTTTACATTTCAAGTTTTTAGATATCTCTTTCACTGTAAGTCCTATTGAAATTTGCTCAAATATTTATGTTAGTATGAAAAATGCTATATGTTTTAATATATTTGCTTATTTATTTCACATTTCAATACAAATACTAATCTCTTCGGTTATTGGAAAAAATTGGTCATTTTTTTTCGTAGATAATTTCTACATACTTACTTTTGTGTAAAAAATAATAATTAGTTGTTAATAATATATTTAAAAACGCTCAAACCCGTCATCAATTTTTTCTTTATTTGGTAAAATTATATTAAATCCATTTTCTTTGGAATCAGTAATTTTCTTTACTTGTATGTTTTCTTCTTTGGGTTTTATATCTTCGTTTTGTGAATTTTCTATTGTAAATCCAGAAATCAACTCCTTTAATAACCCTGCCTGTGATGATAGTTCTTCTGCTGATGCCGACATTTCTTCTGCTGATGCTGAGTTTTGATTTGTTATTTCTGTTAGTTGCTGAATTGATGTATTTATATTTTCAACACCACTTTGTTGTTCCTTTCCTGATGAAACTATGTCGTTTACATGGTCTGCACTTTTTACTATTTCAGGAATTAATTTTTCAAATAATTTACTTGTAATTTGCGAGTAGTTTTTACCTATCTTGGAAAGATTTTCAATATCAATTGATGCTTTTTTTGTTTTGTCGGCAAGTTTTCTAATTTCACTTGCAATTACAGAAAAACCTTTACCTGATTCACCTGCACTTGCCGCTTCAATTGATGCGTTAATAGAAAGGATATCTGTTTTATTAGCTATTTCAGAAATGATTGTTATCTTTTCGCTTATTTCTGTTACAGATTGCAATGTTTTTAGAAATATTGTATTTCCTTGATTCATTCCTTTTGCCGATTTAGAACTTATTTTCTCTGTCAGCTCTGCATTTTCAGTATTTGAATTTATCATTGCAAGCATTTGTTCCATTGAGCTTGCAATTTCTTCTGTTGTTGCAGCTTGTTCGTTTGCTTTATGAGATATCTGTTGAGCTATTGATGATAATTGTTTGCTAGCAGTTCCTACTTGGGATGAAGATATATTTACTTGGCTAATCAGACTACTATTCTTATCCAGTAGAAGATTGTAATTGTCAACCATTTCTCCCATTTCATCACTGGAGCTTTTACCTCCAACTTTTGTAAAATCGCCAGTACTTAAAATTTGCAACAATTTTTTAAGTTGATTCATAGAGGCAACAGTCCAGTTGTTATAGAAATACAATATCGTCATAATAACATAAAAAGTCATAAAAAGCATTATAGCAGCCCATATTTTAAAATCGGAAAAAATTGCTGAAATATCCTTTGCACTAGAAATGAAAAATAATGTATATTCATTATTAATTGGTACTAGACTTATTATGTTATTAAGATTGTTTTCATAAAAAGCATCCGCTGTCCCATTTTTTATACTATTTTTAATCCTATCTGTAGTCAGTTCATTCCAAAAATTAATGTCGTTAGTTTTAAAAATGATATTTGCTTTTTTATCTGCAATTAAAACAGTAACATCTTCTTGATATTTTATATTTTCTACAAAATTAAAGAGTTCTTGCCTATCTAAAGTTTTAAGATTGTTATATTTTATTGTATTTTCTTGATAATATTGATAATTATCAAGTTTGTTTTTAATAATTTTATTTGTGCTGTAGTAATATTGAAATGTTAAAATAAATAGCGACATACCTACAATTGCTGAAATAAAAGAAAATAATGTTTTAAACCTAAACGATATTACAATAGGCTTTGATTGTATTTTCTTTTGTGCCAGTTTCTCTGAAATTTTGGCATTAATTTTATGCAAAAAATAACCTGATGAAAAAAATGGAATTGGTGTAACAGCAACAAATCCTGCAAGTGTCATAAATATTCCCGATTGCATTGTATAAGAGCTTCCCGAAACATAATAATAAAGATAAACTTGGAGAGGAGAGGCTATAAAATATATTATAAGAAAGAGTACTGTTGTGAAAATGGGGAGGTTTAAAGCTGTTTCGGATAATTTTATAAGCTTAGGGTTTGGCAGGCTTGAAATTCTTTTTAAATCCTTATCTAATTGCCTTGTTCGGATGTATATTGTAACTAATGCCATAGCATAAGTTGTAAGCCATATTGCTATTGACCCTATAGCAACATACATGTTTTGATTTGCTGTGTTGTTTAGTAAAAACAATACATGAAATACCCATCCACCATTCCAAATTAGATAAGATAATGTAAATGATATATAGAGCTTTGTAGATATTTTGTTAATATTTTTCATAATTTTACCATTACAAAATCTATGCCTAATATGGTTCTAATAATTAAGTTACGTAATTATTAAAGTTTGCATTGAAATTATATATGTATGACCATATTTGCAGTTGCCCGTAATTAAACAGATGTAGATATTGTTTGTGTGAAAAAAAATAAAGCAAAAAAATGTGAGATTTTTTGCTTTATTTTAATTTAACTTTTGATTTTTTTTTTAGGTATATTTATTTTTTAGGAGGAGACATTTTTCTAGTTTTGTTCTTTTGAAAATGTGTGTCATAAGCAACACGTTGCTCGTCATCTAATATTTTACGAACGTTTTGTCTAAATGCGGCTCTTTTCTTTGCTAATTGATTTTTAAGATCACCAATTTCATCAATCTTAGTATTAATTTTATTTATATCAGCACCTTTTGTTGTCGATAAAGTTTCAAGTTGAGCTTCTTTTTCTCGTAAAAGATTTCTTAAAGGAAGAGCTTCTTCATTTAACTGTTTTCTAAAACCTTTAATCTGTGTTTTTTGTGTTTCTGTTAAATTAGGAATATTCATTCCTTTTCTATTATCAGGCCCTGGTCTTTGCTGAGCTTGAATGTTAATACTTGCAATAAAAATAAATATTGCCAAAGTCATAAACGTTACTATGTTTTTTATTTTCATAATCATAAATTTTATTTGTTATGTTTTTATGACCTTAGCAAATGAAAAAGGTTTAATTTGATATTATTTATTTTCTCTTTCTGAATATTGTTGCTTGTAATAATTCTCGTATTCTCCAGATAAAACATTGTCTAACCATGCTTGATTTTCGAGATACCATGAAATTGTTATTTCAATACCCTCTTCAAATGTTAATGAAGGTTTCCAGTTTAACTCAGTTGCAATTTTTGAAGAGTCAATAGCATATCTTAAATCGTGTCCTGCACGGTCTTTCACAAAAGTTATAAGTTTTTCAGATTCCCCTTTTTTTCTATTAAGTCTTGAATCAGAAATTTCGCAAATTTTCTTTATTAAATCGATATTTTGCCATTCATTATTCCCGCCAATATTATACGTTTCGCCTGCTTTACCTTTATGAAATACCGTGTCGATAGCTGTTGCATGGTCCTTTACAAAAAGCCAGTCTCTAACATTTTCGCCTTTTCCATAAACAGGAATTGCCTTATTCTTTTTAATATTATTTATAACAAGTGGAATTAGCTTTTCGGGAAACTGGTTTGCTCCATAATTGTTTGAGCAGTTAGATATTACAGTGTTTAATCCATAAGTATGCATATATGCTCTAACTAAATGGTCGGAACTTGCTTTTGATGCAGAATATGGACTTCTTGGGTCGTAAGATGTTTCTTCGGTAAATAAACCTTTCTCGCCAAGGCTTCCATAAACTTCGTCGGTTGAAATATGGTAGAATAGTTTATCTTCTTTTTCTTTCCAAGTATTTTTAGCTGCATTTAGTAAATTTAATGTACCTAAAATATTTGTATTTATAAACTCATCAGGGTTTTCAATAGACCTATCAACATGCGACTCGGCTGCAAGATGAATAACGCCATCAAAATCTATTTTATTAAAAAGTTCATTAATAAATTTACTGTCTGTAATATCACCTTTAATAAAGTTATAGTTAGACGAATTTTCAATATCTCTTATGTTTTCGAGGTTTCCAGCATAAGTAAGCTTGTCTAAATTATAAATATTATAGTTAGGATATTTATTAATAAAAAGCCTAACAACGTGAGAACCAATAAAACCTGCACCTCCAGTAATAAGAATGTTTTTTTTCATGTTATTTATTTTATAAAATATGCTTAAATATTATTAAACATACATTAAATTTGTAGTTAAGTGCAAATATACTCTTACTTTGCATATATTTCTTTTTTTATCAATTATATTATGAAAATTAAAACAGATTTTTTAGTTATTGGTTCAGGTTTAGCAGGTTTAATGTATGCACTAAAAGTGGCAAAGCATGGTAAGGTTGTTTTAATAACAAAAACTACAATGCAAGAAACTAATACGAGTTATGCCCAAGGCGGAATAGCATCGGTAGCATACAGTGGCGATAGTTACGAAAAACATGTACAGGACACCCTAGTTGCAGGAGCAGGTTTATGTAATGAAAAAGTTGTTAGAAATGTTATTAAAGAAGGTCCTAAAATGATAAAAGAACTAATTAAATTAGGAACAAATTTTGATAAAAAGCCTGATGGTAATTACGATTTAGCCAGAGAAGGCGGACATTCAGAACCACGAATTTATCATCATAAAGACAATACTGGTTTTGAAATACAAAGAGCAATTTCAGAGCAAGTTATGAATAATGAAAATATTACTGTATTAGAAAATCATTTTGCAATAGATTTAATTACTCAGCACCAATTAGGTTACATAACAGACAGAACTCAAACTAATATAGAATGTTATGGAGCTTATGTTTTTAATAAAGTTGAAAAGAAAGTATATACAATTCTTTCAAAAATAACATATATAGGAACAGGAGGTTTGGGAAATATTTATAATTCAACAACTAACCCCGAAATTGCAACTGGCGATGGAATTGCAATGGTTTTTAGAGCAAAAGGGTTTATTGAGAATATGGAATTTGTTCAGTTTCATCCCACAGCATTATATAATCCTAGCGAGCGACCTTCTTTTTTAATTACAGAAGC
Source organism: Bacteroidales bacterium (assembly GCA_029934705.1). GTDB lineage: Bacteria > Bacteroidota > Bacteroidia > Bacteroidales > JAADGE01 > DZBS01. Next base: position 15,295 of record JAOZLS010000046.1, read on the forward strand.
AATGCGTGGTTTTGGAGGGGTTTTAAAAGATGAAAAGGGCTATGCTTTTATGAAAGATTATGACGAGCGAAAAGATTTAGCACCACGTGATATTGTGGCTAGAGCTATTGATAATGAAATGAAAGTTAAAGGATTAACTCATGTTTACTTAGACTGCACTATGCTTAATGCTGAAGAAATAAAGCAGCACTTTCCTAATATTTATAAAAAAGGACTTACAATTAATATTGATATTACAAAAGAAATGATTCCTGTTGTTCCTGCGGCTCATTATCTGTGTGGAGGTATAAGAGTTAATAAAAATGGACGAACTTCTATTAAAAGCTTATATGCTGCTGGCGAAACTGCCAATACAGGTTTGCATGGAGCAAATAGGTTGGCATCAAACTCACTTTTAGAGGCAGTTGTTTATGCCGATAAAGCAGCAAAACATTCAATAAAAAAGATAAAAAAGCGAAGCTTAAAAAAAGGAATTCAAGATTGGACAGATGAAGGTGTTAGTCCTTTAGAAGAAATGGTTTTAATAACTCAGGAATTTAGAGAGCTACAAGCAATTATGAGCAACTATGTTGGCATTGTTCGTTCAAATTTAAGACTTGAAAGGGCATTAAAACGTTTAGAAGTTATTTATATGGAAACAAAAGTTTTATTTAATAAATCGAAAGTATCTGTAGAAATTTGTGAATTGCGTAATGCAGTAAATGCCGCCTACTTAATTATAAAAATGGCAAAAAGAAGAAAAGAGAGTAGAGGATTAAATTATAATATTGATTATCCTGATAAACTTATTGTTTTGTAAAGAAAGCTTAGCCTTTAGCTGGGTATAAATTATTTAATCGATAAAAATTCAATCTAATGATTCTGAAATTACTAAAAAGAAGTAAAAAACATGAAGTTTACAAATTACTTATTCCTGTTGTCGTTATTTTGTATGCTTTTATTATATATATTACTACTTTACGAAGTTAAAAACAGTAAAAATTAGAT
>JAOZLS010000301.1 GCA_029934705.1 Bacteroidales bacterium
TCAAATCATTTCCCCACGTATTTGTTGCTGAATAATTATTGTTGCCGAATTTCTGAGTATATTTCGTATTTATATTATCATTCCCGGAATAAAAACTAAAAAACAATCGACTCCTATCAGAAAATTTATAACTCAGTTTACCATTTAAATCGTAAAAAGTATATCCTGCCGATAAACCGTTAAATACACTTTTTGAAATAGGTTTGCTTAACAAATCCAACATAAAACGGCGTGCTGTAAGAATAAAAGAAGATTTATTTTTCACAATAGGGCCTTCAACAGCAATTTTGGAAGAAATTAAACCTAAACTACCGCTTGCTTTAAACTTATTCAAATCTCCGTCTTTCATTCTCACATCAACAACCGATGACAATCGCCCTCCATATTTTGCAGGGAAACCGCTTTTATAAAGCTTTACGTTATTTATTGCATCAGTATTAAAAACAGAAACAAAACCTCCTAAATGACTTACATAATACAACGGAATATCGTCTAAAAGAATTAGATTTTGGTCGGGACTACCGCCTCTTACATATAAACCGTTTCGTCCTTCACTGCCTGATTGAATTCCGGGCATAAATTGAAGGGCTTTAAAAATATCCGTTTCACCTCCAAGCGAAGGTAATAATGCTATTTTCTTGACTGATATTTCTATAACTCCTGATTCATTATTATTAATGATATTTTGATAAGCATATACAACCACACTATCAATATTTTCATCAGTCAATTTTTCCATTTTTATATTGAAAAAATCCTTAAAAGTTTTAGGAATCAATAATTTTTCAATTTTATAATCGTAATTGTAAACTGTTAAATGCACTGTATCCGAAGAGCTGACTGTAATTGAATAAAAACCAAATTCGTTGGAATAAACAGTATTATTTGTATTTTCTTCAAATATTACGGCACCTATAATTTTTTCACCGGAATTAATATCAGATACATATCCTTTTATTATGTTTTTCTGCGAAAAAGACAGTTTTATACTAAAAAACAATAAAACTAGAATTAAGAATCTTATTTTCATAAAAATTAAAAAAATTATTTTTTTACATGCCAGAAAATACTGTCTGAGAGAGAAGAATATCCTGCAAACAAGCCAATTCCATTATTAATATTTCCTTTTACGGTAACAGGTTCATAAACATTCCATAAATCATTGTTGCTGTTTTTAGCTAAGCGCACTTTTTTCATATATTCAAAATATTGTCTGCTTACAGAATTAAAAACAACATATAATTTATAATCATCCGGAATAACTGGTTCTCCGTTATTATTAATATTGGGCAACAAAAAATATAATTTAAGACTGAGATGTTCACCGTTAAAATACTTATCCGATAATAGTATTGATTTATAATTACCAACTCTGTTATCAGCATCGTCATTTTCTTCTTTAATACTTATTTCATCGCTGAACCATGAGGCAAGACCCCCATTTATTCCAGTTTGCCCAATAAAATCAAATGTGAAATTCTCCAACAAAAATATTTCATAATAATTTTGCTTATCCATATTATCGTTAAATGATAATTGAATATCGGAAAATGCACGTCCATAAATATTTGTACCTAAAACATGTGAAAGACTTAAATTTATTAAGTTAATTTTTACAGGAACAGTATCAACAGCGGAAGAAATACCGTATTTATCAGTATTAATTTGTATTTCATAAATATTACGTTCGCTTGCAAAATTAGTTAAACTTTGATATTTACCCGATGAAATTTCACTTAATTTTTCGGTGAACAGTCCGTTAATATAAAGAGAAACATCGGCATCATTGATTTCATTTTGAATACTGTCCGTAATAAAAGCAGTTTCGCCTAGATTTACAGTTATTAAGCTGTCGGGATTTAAAAGACCTGAAACAATAAGATTTTCGTCAGGTTCGGGCAACTTTATTTCAATTTCTTTATCGCAAGAATGCAGCAAAAAAAAAGACAATATTACAATAAAGAATCTTTTCATATTTAATTTTTGAAGAATATATAGCCGAAATTTAATAAGATAAAATTTCCTGTTTTTTCATAATTCACTTTATTCTCATAATCTTCTCCTTCAAAAAGAATAATATTTCCCTCTGCAACATTCTCATTACATAAATTAAATTTCAAACCGTATAAAAAAAACAGACCTGGTGATTTTAATTTTTTTTGAAGATTTATCCCGAACAAATAATTTGAAAATCCGTATTCGGCTGCAACCGGAACAGTCACAGTTGCTTTATATATTTGTATATCTTTATTGTCAATCAAATCCCCGTAACCTACACCAGATGAATAGCCGTGAGTTAAAAAATATTTTGCTTGATATGCTAAACTAAAATTCAATTTATACTTTTCGTTTAATTTTATATTATAAAATGATTTTAAAAATATTCCTACTGAAATACTATATTCACTTTCAAACTCTCTCACATCATGGTTAAAATTAAAATCGTCTTTATTAATTCTTAATAAAAAGCCTGTAGGGAAAACTTCAGTTGACATTCCGCCAGAAATTCCATATTTATCGTTTTGAATTAATCCCAAGGAATAATTAAGTTGAAATCCGGGGTTTTGTGAATGTAATTTCATTTTTGGAGAAAGATTTTCAAAATTCGTTTTCCCAAAATACACATTCATATCATATTGTTGGAAAAAGCTTATACTATTCGTTTTTTTTGAAATACTTTTTTGAGCATTTAATTCATTAAAAAAGAAAACCAAAAATAAAAGAAATAATATATGCTTTTTCATAAAATTATTAGTTATTTACAAATTACCATGTTAAAGATAAATCTTTTGTTGACACACTATTTACATAATGACTACTCAAAATCTGATTTTTCTTAGTTTTTATAGAAACACCATAATCACTCTTTGTAGTTGATGTACTACCATAAGTAGTTTCATCACCTGCAGCTCTTACCAATTCTACGCCATCACCATTCCAAACGGTGCCTCCAAATGCGGCAGATACAGTAGTATATCTTTTTTTCCAACTCCACCCTTTTTTATAATAAGAATCAGTAGTTGCTTTTACAAAGTGCCACCATATACCATTTGTAATTGTTACCCTATATTCCATCTTATAATCTCCTGTTTTATAAGTCCCACTTTCATCAGCATTATATCTCCAAAGACCTTTATTATTTTCACTAATTTGATATTGTGTATGATAAACAACATTTTTTAACGATTCTTTATTCTTGTTGAGAATTTTTTGTAATGTTGAAAAATCACCGTTAGTAATTTCTATAATACTAAAATCTTTTTGAACTAGATATATAGAATTCCCAACCATTAAATCACAATTGCAAGAAAGAACGGTTCTCTCTGCATCACCCACAATAAAATGATTATTAGGATTTTTATCCATATCTAATTCTTCATTATTCAACCAGATTGTCTCTTCTTCGCTAATTTTAGTTCTTAAAGATTTAAAACCAAAATAATTTTCAAACGACTCATAAACCTCTTGAGAATTAAAATTCTCTTCTTCCATTGCATTAAATAATTCTTCTTCATTTAAATCTTTGTGTTTTTCTTTAAAAGTAGTATACAAATTAACGGATTCTTCTTCTAATACGGCAATAACACTTTTTAACTGGTCTAAGGTTTTAAACTTCAAAACTCCATTTTGCAGTTCAACTCCCTGAACTAAATTGTCAGGCAATTTGTATAACGCATTTTCTGACTTATTTATTTCAAATAAATCATTCTTTTTTTCGCATCCAGCAAATACGAAAACAAATAATAATAAAAGTAATCTTGTTTTCATTTTAATATGATTTTAGTTTTTATTGTAAATTAATAAGCGACAAAATTGTAAAAAAAAAAAAGCACACACAAAATTATTTTCCATGTTATTAAACATGATAAAAAAATAGTCTCTTGTAAAAAAAAGTGATAAATATAAAAAATCCCTCTCAAAAATTAATTTGAGAGGGATTTTTTATTAAAAACACCTTCCAGCGTCTTCAAGACCTGGAAGCGTGTAAATATTTGCAAATACAAAAAACATAGAAACGCTGGTAGGTCTTAAAGACGCTGCCAGGTTGTTAATTTAGTATTTCATTTCAGACATACGCTTGTAATAAGCATATCTCCATTCTGCGTTACGTCTTGCTTCGTCAAATAATTCGTCAGCACTATCTGGGAATTGTTTGTAAAGTGAGTTAAAACGAACTTCACCTAATAAGAAATCTTTAAATAAGTCAAAATCAGGAACTTTTGAATCTAATTGGAATGGATTTTTACCAGCTTCTTCCAAACGTGGGTCAAAACGGTAATTTGTCCAGTAACCAGAAGCAACAGCTGCTTTTTCTTCATCTTGAACTTGGTGCATTCCTTTACGTAAACCGTGTGCAATACAAGGCGAGTAAGCAATAACTAAAGAAGGTCCTGGATAAGCCTCTGCCTCTTTAATTGCTTTCATTGTTTGTGCCTGACTTGCTCCCATTGAAATTTGTGCAACATAAATATATCCGTAAGACATAGAAATTGCTCCTAAATCTTTTTTACGTATTTTTTTACCCGATGCAGCAAATTTTGCTATTGCAGCGGTTGGAGTTGCTTTCGATGATTGTCCACCAGTGTTTGAGTAAACCTCTGTATCAACAACAAGAACGTTTACATCTTCGCCAGTTGCAAGAACATGGTCAAGACCTCCGTAACCTATATCATAAGCCCATCCGTCGCCACCAATAATCCACATTGATTGTTTAACAAGGTATTTTTTAAGATTAAGAATATCATTAACACAATCACATTTTTCAGCTTCAATAGCTTTAATAACAGCATCGGCTAAATTTTTAGACTCCTCTGTTTTTTCGCGAGCAGCAATCCATGCTTCAAAAACAGATTTTGTTTCTTCTGAAACTCCACCTTCAATAGCTCGTGTCATTTTACCTTTAATAATATCACGTTGTTTACGGTTTGCTAGTGCAATACCATAACCATACTCAGCATTATCTTCAAATAAAGAGTTTGCCCAAGCTGGACCCATGCCATTTTCACCTGCAACATAAGGAGTAGCTGGTGCCGAACCGCCATAAATTGAAGAACAACCTGTTGCGTTAGCAATAGTCATGCTTTCGCCGTAAAGTTGTGTTACAAGTTTAATATAAGGAGTTTCTCCACAACCTGCACATGCACCCGAAAATTCGAATAATGGTCTTGCAAACTGTGAGTTTTTAATACTCTTAGTTTTATCTACAACTTTATCTTTATAACCAATTGTTTCATGGCAATATTCCCAATTTGATTGCTCTGCACGTTGCTTATCATCAAGAGGAACCATTACTAATGATTTTTCTTTTGATGGACAAACATCAGCACAAGAACCACAACCAGTAC
>JAOZLS010000047.1:0-585 GCA_029934705.1 Bacteroidales bacterium
ACTTTCTCAGATAAAACTGCTGTATAACATTTGAAATGTTTTTGCATAAAAAAAGCGACTTCTTTTCAGAAATCGCTTTAAAATTATTCAACAATCAATTATTAATAATTCAATATTACTCTTCAAATTTAATTACTTCAACAGGACAATTCTCAGCAGATTCTCTAATTTCTGCGTCCCATTTTATAAAATCAGCTCCTACTTTTACTTCGGATACGTCATCTATTTCAAAAATATCTTCTGCTGTTTCTTCGCAAAGTCCGCACGAAATACATCCGTCCTCTACCCATACTTTTTTTATTGCCATTTTATTTGTTTTTTATATGTTCATAATCTTTAATTATACAAATAAAAGACTTTTTTGTCTCTTATTCAAGTTTATCTTTACATATTATTTAGAAACTAATTTGTAAAACGATGTATTACAGGTAAATAACTACTATATTAATTTAGATTAAATAGTATTCTTCTATTTAAGCAGAAACATCCATGATCATTTTTAAAACATGATTTTTATCGTATATATTAATATGTAAATGTGTTACTTTTGTTGAAAATTATAAAAATGAACATTAATTTAAAAAA
>JAOZLS010000047.1:685-12432 GCA_029934705.1 Bacteroidales bacterium
CATACTCACAAAACTAGCTATTCTACTACCTCTTATTATAGTTATAATCATTGCCAATGTAAAATCAAAGCCAATAAATAAATGTTAATAAATTTATTGACTTTAATTCACAATCAGTATAATATTTATTACTTTAATGTTTTTTATTATCTCTTTTACTGTCTCTCATTTTCACAAGCCAGAACGTTAAAAATGTTGCCCCTACACCTGTAAACAAATCAAGAACAATCGTTTTTAACAACTCTTTTTCTGTAATGAAAAAATAAAATATAAAAAACATTCCTGCTATATAAATAAAAAAATACACCAGCATTTTATTAAACTTCTTTTCCATAATATTTCTATTTTACCAATTCCATAATTCATTAATGCAACTTGCTAAAGATCCTAGCAAACCGCCTCCAAGGGCTCCTGGGCCTGCTCCTACTCCGCCAACTACGGCACCTCCAAGTCCACCACAGATTGCACCTGCTACATCTGCTCCCGCTACATTTCCTAAAGGAGTTTTATTATTGCTTTCAAACAATATTCTCCAATCATCATAATGTTCGTGCCAATAACTTGATGAAGCTACAGTCATATTAATTACAGCATAAACTACAGAAAGCTCTGTTACATCACTAATTAATCCTTCAGCTTTGTTATACAATAAATTATATTGTTCTATTTTACTGTTACAAGTTAAATTCATATCTCTATTAATGTCAGCAATATCTGTAAAGATAATTCTTTGTTCACGGGACATATTCGTATTTTCAATCACTGAGTCCAATAATACGATACCATTAGTACTCATTTCATTATCAATTCTCCTAATTAATTCATCCTTCATAAGATTCTTTTGTTCTATTGCTAAACTTAATAAAACACTGTCAATGTTTTGAGTAAGAAACTTAGTAATAACATCACTATCCTGCTGCTGAATTATATCAACAACTGAGCTTTTATTCTTAAAAGCTAAAGTTTTCAAATTTTCAAAAGATTGCTGTAGCCCTAGATTATGAACTTCTCCAACATAATTAAAATCTTCCGAATTTGGAATATCAATCATTTCTTGTTTTTCACAAGATTGGAATACAATTACTAAAAAAATAATTGTTGCTGTAGTAATAAATAAAGATTTTTTCATTTGTTTGTGTTTAAATTTAAAAAAATAAATTCTTTGTATGCATACAGCGTGCGAAAGAAAAAAAAAAAAAAAGACTTATTAAAACATTAGCACATGTTTAAAAACACAACTTCACTAATAGATATACACTTATTGCCTTTTTTCTCATAAACTACAGTAGTAAGAGACAATTACTAATATCTAAAAAAAAGACCTTATTTTAATCAAAAAACATACAACAAAAAAACAAAAATTTTAAAACATGATTTTTATCGTATATATTAATATGTTAATGTGTTACTTTTGTTAAAAATTATAAAAATGAACATTAATTTAAAAAACATACTCACAAAACTAGCTATTCTACTACCTCTTATTATAGTTATAATCATTGCCGTTTTACTAATAAAAAGTACTATTTTACTAAGCATTTTCATAATAATACTCTTTCTTGCTTTTGTAGTCTTCATTACTAATAAAAAAATACGACTGTATTTAAAAACAATAAAATTAATTAACGAAGAATCAGCCTGTTCCGAAGAAGCATTACGAATTTCCGGGAAAAGTTTTAGGACTCTATTCGATTACAGTAGCGATGAAATTTTTGTGTCTGATTTATCAGGAAATTTTATTGAACTAAACCAAGTTGCCTGTGATAGTTTGGACTATACTAGGGAAGAACTTTTAAAAATGAAGTTTTTTGATATAAAAACTAACAAATACAAACAATTTGTAAAGCCAAATATAAAATTAATAATAGAAAAAGGAAAGCATACTTATGAAACCGAACAAGTTTCAAAACTGGGTATAGTTTCGCAAGTTGAAATGAAAAGCCGAATAATTATTTACAAAGGTAAAGACGCAATAATGAGTGTTTCGAGAAATATTTCGGAAAGAAAAAAATTGGAAAAAGAAATATTAAGCACTATTATTAAAACGGAAGAAAAAGAAAGAAAACGTTTTGCTGCAGACTTACACGACGATCTTGGACCTATTCTTTCTACAATAAAATTATATGTTGACTTAGTTGAAAAAGACGATTATAAAAAAACAGATAAAAAAGAAGTACTTAAAGATTTAATAGAATTAGTTGACTTAGCTATAACATCAACCAGAGATATTTCCAACAATATTACACCTGGAATATTACACGACTTTGGCTTAGCAACTGCTGTAAATGAATTTTGTGGCTACATAAACAAAACGAAATCAATAAATATAAATTTTAAAACCACAGACTATAAAACAATTAAAAAAGGCATTGAAGAAACAGTTTTATACCAAGCGACTAAAGAGCTAATAAACAATACATTAAAACACGCATCCGCTCAAAACATTACTATTGAATTAAAAAGCGAAAACAATCAAATAATACTATATTACAGAGACGATGGAATTGGTTTTAATGTAAACCCAATGTTACAAAGTAGCCCAGGCTTAGGTTTAAATAATATTATGAATAAAATTAAAACGATTAAAGGAACTTGCGATTTTAACAGCACTCCTGGCAAAGGAATGTTTTTGCTTATTGCACTAAAAATTGAACAAGACAAACAATAATATCATGGAAATTGTAAGAATTATAATAGCCGACGACCACGTAATTTTTAGAAAAGGACTAAGAACTGTTCTTAACGAAATTACATTTATAAAAGTTGTTGCCGAAGCCTCAAACGGAAACGAATTACTCTCTACATTAAAAACAACCGAGGTTGATGTAATTTTCATGGATATAAAAATGCCAGGCATGAATGGAATTGAAGCCACCGAAAAAGTTATGGCAAAATACCCCGACACAAGTATTATTGCACTTACAATGCACGAAGAAGTCGGATATTTTAATAAAATGATTGAAGCTGGTGCAGTTGGTTTTCTTCTCAAAAAAACAAATAAAGATCAGCTAGAAAATGCTATAAAAGCAGTTGTTGCAGGCAATACTTTTTTTGCCGAGGAGTTTATTATTAACAACTCTTTATCTGCAAACACAAAACCTACATTAAATATAAAAATAAGCGATAAAGAAAAAGAAATTTTAGAATATATATGCAAAGGTTTCTCTAATGCCGAAATTGCTAAAACAATGGGACTTAGCCAACGAACAATTGACGGACACAGAGGCAGATTATTTGAAAAAACCGGAGCAAAAAATGCCCCAAACCTAGTACTTTTCGCAATCCAAAATGGACTTATAAAAGCATAATGAGTTACGTGTTGCGGGTTACGGGTTTATTTATTTTAATCGGAGGTTGAGCGGAGCCGAAACCGAATATTCTGTTTTACAGCACCTGCTAATTTAACATTTTCAACTTTAAAAAACTACAAATAAGCAGAACAACTATAATACAAAACCTTTTTTTCGATAAACTACCGTAAAAAAATAACAATTTATAGGGTATTTATACCCTATAAAAAAGAATTCTTCAAAAAAAATAAAAAAAACTCACTCTTTTTCATTCTATATAACACTCACTGTCAACAAACTAAGCATAATGCACATTTCCCTGCTAAACAACACAAGCATAATTGTCTGATTTTCAATATTTAAAGCTTAGGGTAAAAATACCCTATAAGCAAGTTGTGCTTTTTGCTCTATTAAATGACTATTTACTGGTATATCTTTACAATATCAAAAAAGAAATAAATATTGTAATTAATAACCATTAAAAAACAAAAACATGAAAAACACAAAAACAATTTTACTAGTAGATGATGATGTTGATATAATAAACGTAGTTAAAACAATTTTAGAACACGAAGGTTATTCAATAATTACTGCTAATGGAAAAAATGAAGCTATTGAAATACTAAAAAACACAAAACCAGATTTAGCAATACTCGATGTTATGATGAGTACTCAATATGAAGGTTTTGAACTTGCAAAAGAAATTGTAGAAAATGACACTCTGGGATTTCCTGTAATAATGCAAACATCTATTGAAGTTTTTGAAAGTTTTGATTCTGATGTTTTAGGTTTAGCTAAACAATACAGAGCAAAAATGGAAAGCAAAGACTTAGAAGTAATTCTAGTTCAAGAACGTAACACTGGTAAAGCTGGTATAGACTACAGAGGAGCAGACGGAAAAGTATCGTGGATTCCTGTAAACGGATTTATTAGCAAACCTGTAAATTCTAAAATATTAATACCTGAAATAAAAAGAATATTAAACTAATTTAAGATGCCTATCTGAAGGGGGCATTTGTAATATAATGTCCTCTTATTTTAAATTATTTAACAAAGGAAAAAGAATAAATATGAAAAAGAATGTTGAATCAATATTTGAACAATACCCTAAATCTGGAAGACCAGATTTAATTCCTTTACTACAAGATGTACAAGAAAGCTATGGTTGGCTATCGGAAGAAAATGTTGTTAAAGTTAGTCAGTTTCTTGACATACCTGTTAGCAATATTTTTGGAGTAGCTACATTTTACAACCAATTTAGATTTCAACCAGTTGGAGAATATCATATTCAAGTTTGCAGAGGTACAGCTTGCCATGTTTTAGGTTCATCTACTGTTTTAAAAGAAATTGAAAAACAAATTAAAGTTAAAGCTGGAAACACAACAAAAGACGGCGTATTTAGTATAGAAATTGTTGCATGTATTGGTGCCTGTGGTTTAGCTCCTGTAATTTCTGTTAACGGAGAGTTTCACGCAAAAGTAACAGTAGAATCTATTAAAAGTATTATTGATAGTTATAAAACAATTGAAAAGAAATAAAGCAATGCAGGAAAAAAACAATAAATATAAAATAAAAGAGCTTCTACTTAATAAACAAACTGATAATGTTATAATAGAAGATTTCTATAAACAAAAAGCCCAAAAACCTATAATTTATGTGGGTTCTGGAACATGTGGTTTAGGTGCTGGTGCAGGTAAAACATATACAGCTGTAGTTAGTTATTTAGAAAAAAACAATATAGATGCCGAAATAATTAAAACAGGCTGTATTGGTTTATGCTCTTCAGAACCTTTAATGGATATAGAAATTGAAGGTATGAACCGCATTTCTTTTGAATTTGCTACTGCCAACAAGGTTGAAGAAATATTATCAACTGTTTTTCAAAAAGAAACTCCTAAAAGTAATGTTTTAGGACAATTTAACTCTCTACCGCTAAAGAAATGGGACAATGCTCCTTTTATTAACGATCTTCCTTTTTTCAAACCTCAAAAAAGAATTGTTCTTAAAAACTGTGGTATAGTTGACCCTACCTCTATTGATGAGTACATTGTACGTGGTGGCTACAAAAGTCTTATCGACACAATAAAAAATGATAAACCTTTTGATGTTTGCGATGAAATTGAAAAAAGTGGACTTCGTGGTAGAGGCGGAGGTGGTTTTAAAACAGGTACTAAATGGAAATTTGCCTTAAACTCGCCCGTTGAACAACGATACCTTATTTGTAATGCCGACGAAGGCGACCCTGGAGCATTTATGGACAGAGCCGTTATTGAAGGCGACCCACACAGATTAATTGAAGGTATAGCAATTGCCGCTTTCGCAATTAAAGCTGACACTGCTTATGTATATATTAGAGCAGAATATCCTCTTGCTATTGAACGACTTATTATTGCTATTGAAAAAGCTGAAGAATATGGTATTTTAGGCAAAAATATTTTTGGTACATCATTCAACCTTAAACTAAAAATAAAAAAAGGTGCTGGAGCATTTGTTTGTGGCGAAGAAACGGCTCTTATTCACAGTATCGAAGGAAAAAGAGGAATGCCTCGCCCTCGCCCACCCTTTCCTGCAGAATCTGGTTTATTTGAAAAGCCTACTATTATAAATAATGTTGAAACTCTTTCAAACCTACCTTCAATTATTGAAATGGGTTACGAAAAGTTTGCTGCAATGGGAACCGAAAATAGTAAAGGAACTAAAGTTTTTGCTCTTTCAGGAAAAGTTGCTCTTACTGGCTTAGTTGAAATACCAATGGGAACAACAGTTCGCGATATAATTTTTAATATTGCTGGCGGAATCCCTAACGATAAAAAATTCAAATCGGTACAAATTGGTGGACCTTCTGGTGGTTGCATTACCGAAGAAAACCTTGACATTCCTGTTGATTACGATTCACTTATTGAAGCTGGTGCAATGATGGGGTCTGGCGGATTAGTAGTTATGGACGAAGACACTTGCATGGTTGATGTAGCAAAATTTTTCATGGATTTTATTCAAAGAGAAAGCTGCGGAAAATGTATTCCGTGCCGAGAAGGGACTCGTAGAATGCTTGAAATCCTTCAAGATATAACATCAAAACCTGTAAATAATGATAAACACCAAGCATTAAGACGATTTAAAGGTGTTACTCAACTTGAAAAATTAGGACAGGTTATTAAAGAAACTTCGCTTTGCGGACTTGGACAAACTGCTCCAAACCCTGTGTTAAGTACAATAAAATGGTTTAAAAATGAATACGAAGAACATATTTTTGAACGTGTTTGTTCGGCAGGAGTTTGCACCGAGTTAAGAACATTTGTTATTGACGCTCAAAATTGTACAGGTTGTACCATTTGTGCAAGAAAATGCCCAACCGATGCAATTATTGGGTCACGAAAAAATGCTCATTATATTATTGAAGATAAATGTATTTCGTGCGGAACTTGCTTTGATGTTTGCAAATTTGATGCAATATCTATAAGCTAAGTACTTATGTAAAAGTAATTACATATTTACTTGTTTGTAAAAAGCTGACTAATACGATTTTGCAGAAGTGCGTAAGCAACAAAAAATAGCACTTAGTGCTTAATAAATTATAAAATTATAATAAGGAAAACTTACATGTTATGAGTATAACAATTGAAGTAAATAACAAAAAAATAGAAGCCAAAAAAGACGAAACAATACTTGAGGTTTTAAATAAAAACGGAATTCACGTTCCTACTCTTTGCCATATAAAAGGCATGTTGCCAGATGGTGCTTGTCGTATGTGCTTAGTTGAACAAAAAGAAAGCGGAAAATTAATTACATCTTGCTCTGCTAAAGTTTACGACGGGCTTGAGGTTTTAACTCATTCACCTAAAGTTACTGAAGCGAGAAAAGTAATTGTTGAACTTCTTCTTTCAAACCACCCTGACGATTGCCTTTATTGTGTTCGTAATTTAAACTGCGAGCTACAAACACTTTCTGAAAACCTTAATGTTAGAGAAAGACGTATTTCTGGTAAGAAAAACCAACTAAAAATTGACCGTTCTAGTCCAAGTATTATTCGAGACCCCGAAAAATGTATTCTTTGTGGTAGATGTGTTCGTGTTTGCGAAGAAGTTATGGGAGTTTCTGCCATTGACTTTGTAAACCGTGGTAATCAATCTTATATTGGCGTTGCTTTTGACAAAGGACTAAACATCTCATCTTGTGTAAATTGTGGACAATGTATTGTTGTTTGTCCAACAGGTGCTTTAACCGAAAAAAATCACTTTTCAGAAATCATTCAAGCATTAAATGACAAATCAAAACAAGTTGTTGTGCAATATGCTCCAGCAATTTCGGTATCATTAGCCGAAGAATTTGGTTTACCAATAGGAACAGATATGGTAGGCGCTTTAAACGCAGCCCTCAGAAAAATAGGTTTTAACTTCGTTTTTGATACAACTTTTGCAGCAGATTTAACTATAATGGAAGAATCAGCAGAGCTTATTAAAAGAGTTCAAGAAAATAAAAACCTCCCTATTATCTCAAGTTGTTGCCCATCGTGGGTTAAATATGCCGAAGAATTTGTTCCAGAATTTTTAGACAATGTTTCAAGTTGCAAATCACCTCAACAAATGATGGGCTCTGTTATAAAATCTTATTTTGCTGAAAAATCAAATATTAAAAAAGAAGATATTTACTCAGTTTCATTAATGCCTTGTACTGCTAAAAAGTTTGAAGCCCAACGTGAAGAAATGACCACCAACGGTATTTCTGATGTTGATGCTGTTCTTACTACTCGTGAATTAGTTAAATTTATTAGACTTTATGGTGTTAATATGCTAGACATAGAACCAGAAGTAGCCGATTCTCCTTTAGGAACAGGAACATCAGCTGGTAAATTATTTGGAACATCTGGCGGTGTTGCCGAAGCTGCTATAAGAACTGCATATTATAAACTTACAGGAACTGAGCTTCTAAATTTTAGAATACCCGAAATTAGAGGTTTTAAAAACAGAAAAGAAGCCAAAATTAAAATTGGAGACTTAGAATTAGGTGTTGCCGTTGTTAATGGCTTAGGAAACGCAAAAAAATTACTTGACGAAATAAGTGCTGGAAGATCCGACATTCATTTTATTGAAATTATGGCCTGCCCTGGTGGATGTATTGCTGGCGGAGGACAACCTCTTAATTTTGACCAAGAAGCATTTAAAAAGAGAGCAGAGGCTCTTTATATGATTGACAATAATGCTTTTGTTAAAGTTTCTCACAAAAACCCTGATGTTATTAATCTATATAACAATTATTTAAAAGAACCATTAGGAGAAAAATCGCATAAATTACTTCATACTAATTACACTAAACGTAATGTACTAAAATAAATTTTGATGACTAGATTCTCTGATACAAATCCCTTAGTTTTTACTATAAAAGACAGATGTCGAGTTTGTTATACTTGTGTGCGCGAGTGTCCTGTAAAAGCTATTAAAATTATTAACGGGCAAGCCGAAGTTATTAATTCTAGGTGTATTGCTTGTGGAAATTGTATTAGAGTTTGTAGTCAGAATGCTAAAAGTTTCTATAAATCAATTAATGAGGTTCAAAATCTTATTAATTCTGAAAATATAACAATAGCCTGTATTGCACCAAGCTTTCCGGCTGAATTTATTGAGTTTAACGACTTTAAAAAATTTGTAGGTTTAGTAAAAGACTTGGGTTTTGATTATGTTACCGAAGTAGCTTTTGGTGCAGACCTTGTTGCTGCCGAATATAAAAAATTCTTTAACACTCAAAATCCTAAATCTTGTATTAGCTCCGACTGCCCAGCAATAGTCTATTACATTAAACAATATCACCCCGAATTAATTGAAAACTTAGCCCCTATTATTTCGCCTGCAATGGCAATGGCTAAAGTTGTAAAACAAAAATTTGGGCAAAATGCAAAAGTAGTTTTTATTGGGCCTTGTATTGCTAAAAAAGCAGAATCAAACGAAGTTGATGAAGTTTTAACATTCTCCGAACTCCGAAAAATGTTAAATCTGAAGAAAGCAAATATCGAAAACATTAAGCCAATTAATTTTGATGAACCTTTCTCAGGCAAAGGTGCAATTTTTCCAATAAGTAGAGGTTTAATTCGTACTTCTGGCTCAAAAGAAGGCTTTGCCGAGGGCGAAGTAATTGTTGCCGAAGGCAGAAAAGAATTTAAAGAAGCTCTGAAAGAATTTTCAAATGGCTTATTAAAAGGAAGACACTTAGAGTTACTCTGCTGCGAAGGATGTATTCAAGGCGGAGGAATGACCAAGAAAAACAATTTTCTTGCAAAACAAATGAGAGTTAGCAATTATGTTAAAGAAAAACTAGATACACTTGATAAAGAAAAGCTAAAACTTGAAATTGAAAAATTTTCAAATATTGGTTTTGAAAGAAGCTATAAATCTATTGATAGAAGAATTTCGACACCTGACAGAGATCAAATAAGTGCTGTATTAGTTTCAATGGGTAAAAAATCTGAAACCGATATGCTAAACTGTGGAGCTTGCGGTTACGAAACATGCAACGAACATGCTATAGCAATTGTTAGCGGACTTGCCGAAACTGAAATGTGTTTGCCTTATACAATTAAAAGACTTCATGAATCTGTTGAAAATCTGCATTATACTAACAAAACTCTTTCTAAAACAAAAAAAGCTTTAATGCAGTCTGAAAAGTTAGCTTCAATGGGACAACTCTCGGCAGGCATTGCCCACGAATTAAACAATCCACTAGGTGTAATAACCCTTTATAGCAATATTTTAAAAGAAGAAATTGATGCAAAAAATCCATTATACGACGATTTATCATTAATTGTAGAACAAACCGAAAGATGCAAAAATATAGTAGGCGGTTTATTAAATTTTGCAAGAAAAAAACAACTTAAATATTCTACTTGCAATATTGTAAATTTTCTTGAACACAGTTTTAAATCAATTATTAAGCCTTCCGAAGTAAAAATACAATTTACTAAAAGTGCAGACATTATTTATGTTGACATTGACGAAGCTCAACTAATGCAGGTGGTTTCAAACCTTCAAAAAAATGCAATTGAGGCTATGTCGCAAAGCGGAATTTTAAGTATTGATATAAAAGAAGAAAAAGAAACTGTAATAATTAGCATTTCGGATACAGGAAGTGGCATTTTACCCGAAAATATTGATAAAATATTTACTCCTTTCTTCACTACAAAAGGAACGGGAAAAGGAACGGGACTTGGGTTACCTATTGTTTATGGAATTATAAAAATGCACAAAGGAAAACTGACAGTAACATCAAATACAAACAAAAACAACGGACAAACAGGAACTAAATTTGAAATAATTTTACCGAAAAGACAATAATCTAAAAAATAAAAAAATGAGTAAAAAGACAGTATTAATTGCCGACGACGATTTCGATTTCTTACAACAGTCCGAAATTTGTCTTAATAAATTTGGTTATAATATTATTACAGCCGAATCGCAAAAGCAGGTTGAAGAAATAATAGAAACAGTTAAACCCGATATAGCAATTTTTGATTTAATGATGGAAAATGAAGACAGCGGTTTTATTTTATCTTATAAAATAAAAAAGAAATACCCCGATGTACCAGTAATAATTGTTAGTGCAGTTTCGGCTGAAACAGGAATATTTTTTGAACCCGAAAGCGAGTTTGAAAACAAATGGATAAAAGCTGATAAGTTTATTGAAAAAGGTATAAGACCCGACCAATTGCATCGTGAAATTTGTAAACTTTTAGGAGAATAATTGAATTAACTAAGTGCTTGTTTAGACCTTTCAGCGTGCATAGCACCTGAAAGCGTCTAAAAACAGAAAAATCACAACATTCAAAAAAGGATTAGCTATGGCAAAATTAACAATATTAATAGTTGACGATGAACTAGGAATAAGACATGGTATTAAAAGAGTTCTAAAAGACTTTACTGTAGGCTACCCTTTTATGGATGAGGATTATACAATTGAAACAATTGATGTAGAGTCTGGCGAAGAAGCTTTAGAAATTGTTGACAACAAAACAATTGACATAGTTTTACTAGACAATAAACTCCCAGGAATTGAAGGTGTTGGCGTTTTAGAACATATAAATAAGCTAGACAAAGACATTGCTGTAATAATGATAACTTCCTATGCCTCTGTCGATTTAGCTGTTGATGCAACAAATAAGGGAGCTTATAGTTTTATGCCAAAACCTTTTACTCCACAGGAATTAAAATCAGAAGTCGAAAGTCTTGCTAAGCATTTGTATTTAAAGCGAATGACAGCAAAAATGAAAAAAGAAGGCAAAGAAATTCGATTCAAATTTTTATCGGTATTATCCCACGAATTAAAGTCGCCAATAAATGCTGTTGAAGGTTATTTAAGATTAATGAATGATAAACAACTAGGCGAAAATATTGAAGATTATGGTGTAATGATAAATCGCTCTTTAGAAAGATTGCAAGCAATGCGTGGTTTAATAATGGATATGCTAGATTT
>JAOZLS010000047.1:12532-14636 GCA_029934705.1 Bacteroidales bacterium
TTTATTTTGAAATTTCCAAAGATGAGAACAGCACGCAAATAATTGTAAAAGACACAGGTATTGGCTTAAGCGAAGAAGAAAAAAACAGGCTTTTTGGCGAGTTTGTAAGAATTAAAAATGAAAAAACAAGACATATTTCGGGCAGTGGACTAGGTTTATCTATTGTCAAAAAAATAATTGATTCCTATGATGGTAAAATTTGGATTGAAAGCAAACCCGATAAAGGTTCTACTTTTAAAGTAAGCTTGCCGATAAAGTAATTTAAGAAAAATTTAGTATATTTGAGACCACAAACTTTAAATATACTACATAATGAACAAATTTACAAACTACCTTACTATACAAATAATTATAACAATATTTGTATTTTCACTAAGCACTATTAAAGCTCAAAACCCTGGTAACTGCCTGCATTTTGACGGCGAAGACGACAACGTCCAAATGACCGAATTTAATTTGGGAACAAGTGATTTTACTATTGCTGCATGGATAAATCCTCAAGAAAACGACCGTTTCATTATTACAAATAGAAAAGAGGAAACATTAGATGAAGGAAACTGGTTTGTAATTGAAATATTATATAATAATACACTTAAAGTTACTCTTGGTAAAGCAGAATCAGCAGAAATATGGGCTGATTCAGGATTTATGACTATTCCTTTCAATAAATGGACTCATATTGCGGTTGAAAGACAGGGAACTGCTATAAATCTTTATATTAATGGTCTTTTAGACAAAGGATGTTTTGACTCTCCTGTAAGAAATTTAACTAACACTGAGAATACTATTACTCTTGGTGGTTGGCTTTATAACTATGACGCTTTCAAAGGTGCAATCGATGAAGTACAAATCTGGGATAGAGCTTTAACTAAACCAGGTATTCGTTATTATATGAGTAACGAGTTAGTTGGAAACGAAACAAACCTAGTAGCATATTATAATTTTAATCAAGGTACTGCTGGGCAATCCAATACTGGATTAACAAATTTACCAGACATAACATCAAACTCCAACGATGGTACTTTAAACAATTTTGAATTAAACACAAGCTTTTCAAATTGGATTGAAAGTTATGCTATGGTTGTGCCTTCATCTATTCATACAACAAATATAACTCCAACATCTTTCACCGCAAACTGGCAAGTCCCTAGTTTAGGAATTGTTGATTCTTATATTCTTGAAGTAAGCGAGAACTCCCTTTTCGACCCAATTATAAATACTATTACCGACATAACAGCCCTAAATTATGAACTAACAGGGGTAAATCTAAACACTTATAATTACTGGAGAGTTAGAGCTAAAAACAATACATTAAATATTGAAGGAGGAAATTCTGTTTTAGACACTATTATAAATACTTGTAATGCAGGAAAAGACAGCATAATTATTATAAATAATATAAATTTATATGCAATATCACCAGCCGAAGGTGAATGGTCGTTACAAAGTGGATCTGCATTTATTATGAATAACACTTCAAGTAATGCAGACGTTATAGATATTATGCCTGGTGAAAACATTTTCAAATGGGCATCTGGTGATTGTAGCGATTTGGTTAGTATTACCTATTCTCCCCCTCTACTTGCAGGACAAGATTCAATTATTTGCCAAAACAACATTCAACTTTATGCCGAAAATAGTTTAGGTGCATGGACAATTATCCAAGGTAGTGCAATTTTTACAAATACTACTCTGTGCAATACAAATGCTACAAACTTAGCACAAGGAAACAATATTTTACGTTGGACTCTTGATGATGGTGGTGCTTTTGATGATATTACAATTACAAATAATCAAGTGTTTGCTAATGCAGGAACTGATCAAAACCTCGCAGTAAATAATACTACACTTAATGGAAACCAACCTCAAATTGAAGAATATGGACTCTGGACAAAAGTTAGTCCTACGACTATTACAATAGGAACTTATTATAATACAACCGTTTATAATTTAGCTGTTGGGTTAAATCAGTTTGAATGGCAAATAACTAAACTTTTATGTTCCGACAAGGATACTGTTAACATTACATACTCTCCACCTTTGGCAAACGCAGGACAAGATTCAATTATTTGCCAAAACAACATTCAACTTTATGCCGAAAATA
>JAOZLS010000047.1:14736-16262 GCA_029934705.1 Bacteroidales bacterium
GGACTCTTGATGATGGTGGTGCTTTTGATGATATTACAATTACAAATAATCAAGTTATAGCCAATGCCGGAGCTGATAAGACAACTCTATGTAATAGTTTCACAACTTTATCCGGAAATAATCCTAACTTAACACAAGGATTAGGAACATGGATAGACGTAGACGGAACAACAGCTATAATAACTAATCCATCTCTTTATAATACTTATGTATCAAATATTCGAGAAGATAACACTACAACTTTCCGTTGGACAGTTAAACTTGGGACTTGCGAAAAGGCAGATGACGTAGTAATCACGAATAATCAAATATCTGCAATTGCTGGAACCGATATAAACACTTGTGATGATTTCTATTTACCATTAGACGGTAATGATGTTTCAAGCAGTGGAGCATCAGGCGTTTGGAGTTCACCAAACTTAAGTCTAGGCTTTGTAGAAAGCAGTGCTTACGATGCTTTAGTAAATAATTTACAATTTGGAAGTAACCAATTAATCTGGACAGTAACATCAGACCAAGAAGACTGTCAAGACGATGACGAAGTAATAATCACGAGTAACTCAGTAACAGCCGATGCAGGCACGGACATTGAGACTTGCGATGCAAGCATCAATTTAAGTGCAGTCAATCCGACTAACGGAAGTGGACTATGGACACAAAGCGGAGGAGCAATTGCAACAATAGATGATGCAACAAATCGTCAAACATTAGTAAGCGGATTGACAGGCGGAGTATATACCTTTACTTGGACAGTCTCTGTGAACGGATTATGTCCAGACACAGATGAAGTTATTGTAACAAACAGCAGTCCGAATATATCCAATCCTACTACACCAAATGTTGAAAGTTGTGATGGCACCGCAGTATTGCAAGCTAATGCAGCCGGTATAGGCGAAACTGGACTTTGGACAGCAAGCAATATTACATCAATAGCCAATGCTAGTATAGCCAATACAACAGCTTCAGGTATGCCATTAGGTGAAACAGTCTTTACTTGGACATTGACAAAAGGCACAAATGTAACATGTACTTCTTTTAATTCTATAACAATTACAAATAATGAAGTAGTTGCTATAGCAGGTGATGATAAGACAACCCTTTGTTCTGATAATACAACATTGTCAGGAAACAATCCAATATTAACACAAGGGAATGGAGTTTGGACAGATATTGATGGCACAACAGCAATTATAGATGACCCAACACTTTATAGCACCTATGTATCAAATATTAGAGAAAATAACACAACCACTTTCCGTTGGACAGTAAGCTTAGGCGGTTGCCCATCAGTAAGTGATGATGTAATAATTACTAATAATCAAATAACTGCCACAGCAGGAAATGACCAATCTACCTGTAACGATTACTTTTTACCATTAGATGGTAATAATGTAACAGGCAGTGGAACAGGCGAATGGACTTCTCCAAATGGAAGCATACAATTTGATAATACAAGTATTTATAATACCAGAGTAAATAATTTACAATTTGGAAGTAACCAATTAATCTGGACAGTAACATCAGAC
>JAOZLS010000302.1 GCA_029934705.1 Bacteroidales bacterium
TTTTTCCCAACCACTATATTTGAAGATTTAGGTTTTAGATATTTTGGTCCTGTAAATGGTCATGACATAAACCATTTAACTAAAATTTTGGATGATTTAAAAGACATAAAAGGTCCTAAACTTCTACATGTAATAACTAAAAAAGGCAAAGGCTTTAAAGCTGCCGAAGATAACCAAACAATTTGGCATGCTCCTGGTTTGTTCGACAAAAAAACTGGCGAAAGGCTTCTCAAAAAAGACAGCGAACCGCAAGCTCCTAAATTTCAAGATGTTTTTGGAAATACTTTAGTTGAACTTGCTAATAAAAATAAAAATATAGTTGGTGTTACGCCGGCGATGCCCTCAGGTTCATCAATGAAAATAATGATGGAGAAAATTCCTGAAAGAGCTTTTGATGTTGGGATTGCAGAGCAGCATGCAGTAACATTTTCGGCAGGACTTGCTGCAGATGGGATGATGCCTTTTTGTAATATTTATTCAACATTTATGCAAAGAGCTTACGACCAGGTGATTCATGATGTTGCTTTGCAAAACCTTAATGTAGTTTTTTGCCTAGACCGAGGCGGACTTGTTGGCGACGATGGAGCTACACATCACGGAGTTTTTGATTTGGCGTATATGCGCATAATTCCAAATATGATAGTGGCTTCGCCTATGAATGAGCAAGAATTACGTAATATGATGTACACTGCACAACTACCAAACAAAGGCCCTTTTACAATACGTTACCCAAGAGGGAAGGGAACAATGCCAAAGTGGGAAACACCTTTTGAAGAAATACAAATAGGAAAAGGACGAATTATTTGTGAAGGAGAAAAAATAGCAGTTTTATCTATTGGAGCTATAGGAAATATGGTAACAAAGGCTTTTGAAACTTTAAAAGAAGAAAATATCACCCCTGCACATTACGATATGCGTTTTGTAAAACCATTAGATGAAAATTTACTAATTGAAATTCTTACAAAATATTCAAAAATAATTACTATTGAAGACGGCTCAATACAAGGCGGATTTGGAAGTGCAGTAATAGAATTTATAAACAAAAGTGAATATAATACAAAAGTAGTTCAACTTGGAATTCCCGATGATTTTATTGAACATGGAACACAAGAAGAATTGTATAAAATTTGTGGTTACGACAGTTTATCAATAATTGAGACTATAAAAAGCAACTGGACTAAAATTTAAACATAATGAAGAATAATAAAACAATTCAATTAGATAAAAGATATTTACGAATGGCACATATATGGGCAGAAAATTCATATTGTGAACGAAGGCAAGTTGGTGCTATTTTAGTAAAAGAAAAAATGATAATTTCTGACGGATATAATGGAACTCCCTCGGGTTTTGAGAATGTTTGTGAAGACGAAACTGGAACTACGAAGTCGTATGTGCTTCATGCTGAAGCGAATGCAATTACTAAGGTTGCCAAGTCAAACAATAGTAGCGAGGGTGCAACTCTTTACGTTACTACATCACCTTGTATTGAGTGTTCAAAACTTATTATACAGGCAGGAATTAAAAAAGTTGTTTTTTCAGAAAAATATAGAATTACCGATGGGCTTGAACTTCTTGAAAGAGCAGGAATAGAATTAAAACAGCATGAAATTAACTAATAATTCTTTTAAATTTTCAACATTAATTAAAACTATGGAATACAAAAACACAAAATATAATATATATTTACCTTTAATTATTGCTGCTGCAATAATTGTAGGAATACTAACTCATAAATTTTTTATTAGTAATAGTTCAAGTGCATATAATATGCAAGACGCTAGAAATTACAATAAACTTGATGCTTTACTTAAAATTATTGATCAAAATTATGTCGATAAAATTAAATCTGATAGTATTATTGAAATTATTATCCCTGAATTGTTAAGCGAGCTTGATCCGCATTCTACATATATTACAAAAGAAGAAATGCAAGCTGTAACAGAATCTCTTAAAGGAAATTTTGAAGGAATAGGAGTGCAATTTAATATTCAGAATGATACAGTACTAATTGTAAATATAATTTCGGGAGGCCCCTCGGAAGAAGTAGGTATTTTACCTGGAGATAGAATTATAGAAGTTAACGATTCGATATTTGCAGGAACAGGAATAACCAATAATGATGTATTTAAAAAGTTAAAAGGCGAAAAAGGCTCTATTGTAAAGCTTGGCATAAAAAGACATGGTATAAAGGAATTACTTTATTTTGAAATAGAACGAAATACAATTCCATATTATAGTGTTGATGCAGCAATTATGTTTGATAAAAATATTGGTTATATTAAAATTAACAGATTTGCAGGAACAACTTATGCCGAATTTATGGAAGCAGCAGCCGACCTCAAGCAACAAGGAATGACCAAAATGGTTTTAGACCTTAGACAAAACGGGGGTGGCTACTTAAAAGCCGCTGTTGATATTGTAGATGAATTTCTAGAAAAAGATAAACTTATTGTATATACTTATGGTAATGCCAGAACAAAATCGGAATATTTTTCAACCGATAAAGGAATTTGTAAAGATATTGAGTTAGAGATACTTATAGATTCGTGGTCGGCATCGGCAAGCGAAATTGTTGCCGGAGCAATACAAGATAACGACAGAGGTCTTATTATTGGACGGCGCTCATTTGGTAAAGGACTTGTTCAAGAAGAATTTGGTTTTCCAGACAGCTCAGGCTTTCGACTAACAATTGCTCGCTATTATACGCCTAGCGGACGATGCATTCAAAAACCTTATGGCGAGGACAAAGATGAGTATTACCATGACATAATGAACAGGGCAAGCCATGGCGAAATGCAAAATGAAGACAGCGTAAATCTTGATAAAAAGAAAGAATACTATACAGTTTCTGGCAAAGTAGTATATGGAGGAGGCGGCATAATGCCAGATATTTTTATAGCTGCTGACACTAGTTCTTATTCAGAATATCTACAAAAAGTAACGAGCAAAGGATATATTTACCAGTTTGCAATAAATTATACAGACAAAAACAGAAAAACACTAAACAAATTTACAAATTCAAAAGAATTATCAAAATACCTTGAACAACAAAATGTTTTACAACAATTTGTAACTTATGCTTCAAGAAAAAAAATTACAGCCTCAATAAAAGATTTTAATATTTCAAAAAAGCTAATTGAAACTAAATTAAAATCATATATAGCAAGGAATATATTAGATGATGACGCTTTTTATAAAATAAATAAAGAGTCAGATTTAATATTGATAAAAGCAATTGAGGAATATAATTTTAAATAATATTGTAACTTTTTTAGTCGAAATATTAGCTAAAAAAAAATAATTAATTACATTTGTGCCGAAATAATTTTTTAACTAAAAAAAATATAAAATGGCTTATATTATTAACCCAGATGAATGTACTGCATGTGGTGCATGTATCGATGAATGTCCAGTAGAAGCAATAGCTGAAGGTGCTGATTTTTACACAATTGATCCAGAATTATGTACTGATTGTGCTGCTTGTGCAGACGTTTGCCCAGTAGAAGCAATTAGTCCTGAGTAGTAATACCATAATAATTTTTAATCTTATTAAATAATTTTGAAATTTAGATGGTGTAACTATCTACTAAAATATTATTTTAGTAGATAAACAGAAATAAAAAAGGCAGTTTAACACTGTCTTTTTTATTTTTATAAAAAAATAGCCTTAAAAAAGGCTTTTTTTATTGGTTCTCCCATAAAAAATTAATACATTTAACGGTTTAATTTTTTATATTGAAAATATTCTATAACATACTCGCTTTTATAATACTATTTTCCTTTACTAACTTGCAAAGTTTAGGACAAACAGTCTATATAAATGCATCAAAAGGTAAAGCAGACCTTACTTCCGCCGATTTTAATAAAAAAACATATTATCTTGACAGTAAATGGGAATTTTACCCAAATAAACTGTATGTCCCAGAAGACTTTGTTATAGATAAGTTAGACGAAGTAAAGTATGTAAACGTTCCTGGATTATGGAATAATAAAGAAAACAAGAGCTTGTTTTCATCAGGAGAGGGTTACGGAACATACCGGATTGTAATTAAAACAGACAATAAAAAAGAACTTCTTGCCATAAATATAAATAGAATACAATCGGCATATAAAATATGGATAAATAATAAATTTATAGGAGAAACGGGTACAGTAGGGGTTAACCGCTACACTATGAAACCTAAATGGACCTCCTCAAATTACATATTTCTAAAAGAAAAAGATCAGATTGAAATTATTATACAAGTAAGTAATTTTTATCATAAAAAAGGAGGTATTGAAAACTCAATTATTCTGTCAAATCCTCAAAATATTAATGAGTCAACACAGCATGTACTTATTTTTGATATATTCTTACTCGGTGTTATTTTAATGATGGGTCTATATCATTTTGGGCTTTTCTTATTACGCTCTAAAGATATTTCAACCTTATTTTTTAGTCTTACAATGATATTCTCAGCTATTTTCTCTATTACAACTGGCGAAATATTATTTTCAACACTATTTCCAAGTGCATCCTGGGAAATACTAATTAAAACTAATTATATATCAAATTATGCACGATTATTATTTTTCATTCTCTTTTTAAGGAGCTTATTTAGAGCAGAATATAACAGTAAAGTTATTCCTGTAATAATATATATTGGAATGGCAATGATTCTATTTACAATACTTACCCCGGCAAGGTTATACACAAATACCCTTATAGTTTTCTTAATTCTTATAGGAATATCCTCATTTTTTATAATGCGTGGAATAATTCGTGCTACAATAAAAAAACTTGATGGAGCATTATTGTCATTAATAGGAATAACATTTTTATTTATAACAGCAGCAAACGATATTTTACTTGAATTTAATATTATAAAGACAATAACTCTTGCAACATTAGGATTCTTTGTATTCGTCTTTTTTCAATCCCACATGCTATCACTTCAAACTGCAGGTAAATATGTAGAAGTAAATAAAATAACACAACAGTTAGTAACTTTAGGACAAATTAAAGACGGTTTTTTATCAAGTAACTATATGGAAATAAACAAACCTATAGATATTTTGAAAAATATAATTAATGCCGATAGAGCAATTTTAATTATTTATGAGGATGAAAAATGGATAATAAAGTACGATAATAAAGAAGAAAATATAAATAATAAAATATTTAATAATAATACAAGAAAATTAATAACAGAACAAATTGCGGAAGAAGTAATAACACTTCAACAGAATATTATAATAAATAAAGATATAGCTCAAGAAAATGATGGTAAATACATGACCGAAAATGATATTAATAATGTATTTATTAAGCATTGTATGAATTCAATATTTTTTAAA
>JAOZLS010000048.1 GCA_029934705.1 Bacteroidales bacterium
AAACTGGTGAAATCAAATTGCGAAAAATTGGTGATTTTAAATTTGCTATTTACATGATTTTCCATATATGGAACTTTCCCCTAACTTTACAATAGATAACACTTCTTATAATAATGTTGTTATTCTTAGTAACCTAGAAAATCCTAGTTTAACTGTTTCAAAAGTATGTTTGAATAAAACGAATGGGATACTTAAAATTGTAAAGAAAGACGGAACTATTTGGACAAGAGTAGAGTTGTAAGCTAATCCGTAATGAGAGTTATTGCATTATCGTGGCACGTTACAACGTGCCACGATATTATACAGTAATCTTTCTGCCTCAGTCAGGTGTTTTCACCTGATTACTAACTTATAGAACTTCTGAAATTATTCAACAATAATTTTCTTTATAATTTTTTTGTCATTATTTGTTATTTCAACAAAATATATTCCTTTCCCAAAGTTTGAAATATCTATTTTGTTATAGTTAGAAAATAAAACATCGTTATAAACCATTCTTCCATCAATCATGTATATAATAATCGATGCATTATCATCAATAGTTTCTATTGTGAAAATCCCCTTACTAGGATTTGGGTAAATTTTAATTTCCGAATTATTTGAATTTGCAATACCAGCAGGTGTTCCAGTATAATTAAATTCATGCGGGTCGGGCTCACCAATATATGGGTTGTTTTCGGATTTGCCATTTTCATTTTCAGCATGAATATAATATTTTACTACATTTTCACCATCTTCAGCAGGGATATATGCTGTATAAGTATTCGATTTAGTTTCGGTCATTTCAATTTCTATCCAGTCACCATAATTTACGCTATAAATAAGTATTGGAAAACCTGTGCTAATAGCACTTCCACCATAAGAATAAATATCAGCAGAAATTTCAAAGCTTTCTTCGGCATCAATTTCGCCAGCTAAAGGAATATGTCTGATATATAACATTTCTCTATCGGCTATTTCGTGAGTTCTACAATGGAGAGCATCGGTATTATACCAGCCGTTAGAGTAAACACCTATGATTTCGTATCCTGGCATAGCTTCTTCATAAACAGCAATTGCCTCATCGTCTAAGCTTGAGCCTGTTTGAGGTACAAAAACTTTATTGTTTTGTATTAGCGAATTGGTATAAGGATTTACATCATAGTCATCATAATCAGCTGCTTGAACTCTAAATACTTGATATGGGTAACCGAAAGAACAATTTTGCTCTTCAAAATATGCAGCAGCAGCTTCATAATCAGAGTATCTATAATCGGTTGCAGGTACTTCAGTTATAAGTATTTTATCTACATCAAGATATTTAGCCCAGCAATCAATATGCTTTATATATTCGTCCTGAGGGTCAGGTACAACGTGATAGTCTGTAATACCCAAATAATTTTCCATTTTTGTATTAATTTGGGTATGGGTTTGCGTTTCTTCTTCCCAAACTAAATCAGTAGAAACGGCTGCACCGTAACCATCACACATGTAATTTCCTCCAGTATGAATAACATCCATTCCATACAAATCAACATCCAAAAAAGAGGACATTAGAATAGGTACATCATTATCATTTGGTCGTGGTCTATTATATGGGAAGTTTACTATAGCTACTTCACTATTATCAACAGCAACAAACCAAGGGCTATAATCTCTCGACCACCAAGAATCAGGATTTTGGTAAACAAAATTGCAATTAGATAAATTCACTCCATTTGAACTAAAATAATTACGAACAGTTGTTTCTTCAGATGAATTGGCTACAATTGTAGTAACAATAACATCTTCCGACATTTCAGCAATAAGGCTATATGGTATTCCAAAACTACCATCATAAGCAATAATGACACCTTCACTTGGTTCCCATTCTGCAATGTTCCTAACTTCACCAGTTGGTGGGTCCGTTTCGGTAAAACTTCTACTATAAGTTTTCATCAAAGCTTTTTCTTGCTCCGACATTGCATGTGTTAAATGGTAAGGTTGGTTATCTGTATTTTGCGAAAAACTAGCTGTATTTATAAAAATAACTGCTAATAATAATAATAAAATTTTGTAATTTCTAAGCTTCATAAGTACTCTTTATTTTGTAATTACTATATTGTATCTATTTTGATGATATTTGCCAGTAAAGTTGCTTGTATTTAGGTAGAAATATGTTTTATTATAAAGGTGTTTTTTCAGTTTAATAACTAAATAACTTTAAAATATACAAATTTATTATTTTTTATAGTTTAATTATTTTTCCTGAAAAGAGTTCTAAAAACGTCTTCAACTTTTGAAACACCCATAACTTGTATCTTGAATTTTGAATATTCAGAGCTTTTTTTATTATATTTTGAAATAAATATTTTTTTGAAACCTAATTTTGCCGCTTCTGCAACTCGCTGTTCTACACGTGTTACTGGTCTTATTTCTCCCGATAAGCCTATCTCCCCTGCAAAACAGACATCACGAGGTAATGCTAAATCTAAATCCGATGAAAGTATAGAACAGATTACAGCTAAGTCAATTGCGGGGTCGTCAACTCTAATTCCGCCAGCAATATTTAAAAAAACATCTTTTACTGAAAGTTTAAATCCTGCTCGTTTTTCTAAAACAGCTAAAAGCATGCTTAGCCTACGTAAATCAAAACCTGTTGAGCTTCTTTGTGGTGTACCATAAGCAGCAGTACTTACAAGTGCTTGTACTTCAATTAAAAAAGGACGAACTCCTTCTATTGTTGCCGATACTGAAACTCCACTTGTATCTTCTTCATTTTGCGAAAGTAATAGTTCCGAGGGATTTGTTACTTCTCGTAATCCATTGCCTTGCATCTCAAAAATACCTAGTTCGGAGGTTGAACCAAAACGATTTTTTGTAGCACGTAAAATCCTGTAAACATGATTTCTATCTCCTTCAAATTGAAGTACTGTATCAACTATATGTTCAAGTACTTTTGGTCCTGCAAGGCTTCCTTCTTTATTAATATGTCCAATTAAAATTACAGGTTTTGAATTTTCTTTGGCATATTTCATAATTTCGGTTGTACATTCCCTAATTTGTGATACACTTCCTGCTGTTGATTCACTTTTATTGGTTGCAATTGTTTGAATTGAGTCAATCACAATTATATCTGGTTCAACTTCTTCAATACTTAATAAAATATTTTCAAGAGAGGTTTCACTTAAAACTAAGCAATTATTTTCTTGTATTGATACTCTTTCTGCTCTTAATTTTATTTGCTGAAGACTTTCTTCGCCAGATACATATAATGTTTTATGCTTTGGTAAATTCACCGCAATTTGCAATGCTAGTGTTGATTTTCCTATCCCAGGTTCACCTCCAATTAATACTAGAGAACCAGGAACAAGTCCGCCACCAAGTACTCTATTAAACTCATTATTTGTAGTGTCTATTCTTTGTTGCTCGGTAAAAGTAATATCAGAAATCTTGGTGGGTTTTGCAACTGATTTTTTAACTTTTCGCCCTACTAAATCCTTTGTAGTTTCTTGAATCTCTTCTTCAAAAGTGTTCCATTCGTTACAAGCAGGACATTTACCTACCCATTTGGGCGATTGTGCTCCGCAATTCTGACAAATATATGTTGTTTTTGTTTTAGCCATTGTATTTATTTTTATAGAAGCCAAATATAAAGAAAAATAATAGAATTGAGGAAATAGTTTTTTTTAAATTATTTATAGATTTTGCATTATTTTATCAAAAATTTAGTTTAATTTAGAATTTTGCAGTTATAATAATTAGAGTTATTCAGAAAGAACTATACATATCGGAAATTGAAAGCCAGAAGCAGCGTATTAGAAATTTAATACGTTCGCATATTAATGACAGTGAATTGCAAAAAGATATTTTTCAAGATATTTTAATCGAAGGTTGGCGAAGTTATGCTAAATTTAACAGTAACGCTTCTTTTGGAACATGGATATACCGAATTGCATTGAATGTTATTTTTATGCACTATCGTAAATATAATAACAGACCTAAAAATATTTCGTTAAACGAAGACATAAATATTGTTGAAGAAAAAGTGCAATTATCACCACATGCAGAACTTTTAAGAAAAATTATTTCAACTTTGGCAGCAGTTGATAAATCTATAATTACAGCACACCTTGACAGTTATAATAATCATGAAATTGCCGAAATCCTGGGAATTTCTGTTAGTAATGTTGGTGTGAAATTACATAGAATTAAAAATCTTATTAAATCTAAAATTGAGGAGGGAAATTATGGACATTAATAAGCTATGGTCTGAAATAAATAATGATGAAATAAAATCAGACATTGAACTAAACACTAATAA
Source organism: Bacteroidales bacterium (assembly GCA_029934705.1). Classification (GTDB taxonomy): domain Bacteria; phylum Bacteroidota; class Bacteroidia; order Bacteroidales; family JAADGE01; genus DZBS01. Next base: position 4,283 of record JAOZLS010000048.1, read on the forward strand.
ATTTAATGGTGATTTTAGCTCAATATCTGATAATATTTTTTCACCAATAAAGAGAAAATTCATTAATGATTTAGTAATTCTATATTTAATTATTTTATTTAGCATAGGTTTTGTTGTAGTGTATGCTAAAAATTTAGAATCAACAATTATACTTGTTATTATTTCACTGCTTTTTACTATTTATACTGTAAATTATCATATTCGGTTTAAAAATTTAAGTAAACTTTCAATAGAATTTAATGGCGATATAAAAAATGTTCTATCCAATTTTCTTAATCAATTAAAACTATTTATTAAAATTGAAAGAAGAATAAATGCTATTGCTATACCTTTTTCAATAATATTTGGCTCTTTAATTGTTCCTGCTCAAAAAGGTGATAATCTTTTTCAGGTTTTGCTAAACACAAAAGCAATTGTTGCTATTTTTATAGGAATAATTCTTTTATATACTCTAACTTATTTTTTTTCGGCCTGGTATTACAAAAAAAGATATGGACGGTATATGTCTGATTTAAAGAATATTCTTTCTGATTTAGCTGATGATTAAAAATAAAATTTAAAATTAATCACATTTCTTGTAATATTTTTAGGTCTTGTTTCAACTAAGAGTATAATTACTTATTTTTAAAAAAAAAGACAAATGAAAACAAGATTAAAAAAAACACTATTATTAGTATTATCATCAGTATTTATTTCCAACTTCTTATTTGCACAAGAGCTTGAAAATACTCTTTTGTGGAAAATTGAAGGTGATGGAATTCATACATCTTACATTTATGGAACAATGCATCTTATTAAAGAAAAAGACTTTATTTTAACCGATAATGTTAAAAATACATTTGCGGAAACAAATCAACTTATTTTGGAACTAGACATGGACAATCCTAGTTTACAAACAGAAATGATGAAGTATATTACAATGAAGAACGATACTACTTTAAATGATTTAATTGATGAAGAGTCATATAAAAAATTAGATGCTAAGATTAAACCAATTATAGGTGTGAGTTTAGATTTTATAAATACTTGGCAACCTTTAATGATTAGTTCAATGTTAACAGGTGATATTATGGGCGAAAATCCTGTAAGCTTTGAGTCAACTTTTATGAAAATGGCTAAAACAGACTCCCTTGAAGTTTTAGGATTAGAAACTCCCGAAGATCAGCTAAATATTTTTCATTCAATTCCTTACAGCTTACAAGCTAAATCTTTACTACGCTCTTTAAATAATAAAGAAAAAATGATTGAAGAATTTAAAAAGTTAGTTCTTCTATATAAAAATGAGGATATAAATGGTTTGTATAACATTTTTGTTAAACAAGACGAGGGGGTTAAATTGCCTATTGATATTATTTTACATAATCGTAACGAAAAATGGATTAGTAAAATACAAGAGTATGCAACTGATAAAGCTAGTTTTATAGCAGTTGGTGCAGCACATTTAGGTGGTGAAAAGGGTGTAATATCTTTACTTAGAAAAGCAGGATATACAGTAACACCTATTCTTAAATAATTATAATTCAGTATTAAATCTTATTAATAATATTTGTTGTAGAGTGTCCTTTTATAAGTTCAATAGTTTTTACTTGTCCGCCATATTTTTGTAAAATATCGTAACCAACAATTTCTTCGGGCTTATAATCGGCACCTTTTACCAGAAAATCAGGCTTTATAAATTCAATAAGTTTATAAGGTGTATCTTCTTCAAAAATTATTACATAATCTATAAAACTTAGGGCAGCAAGTATTAATGCCCTAGTTTTTTCATCTTGAACTGGTCTGTTTTCTCCTTTTAGTCGCCTTACCGATTCGTCGGAGTTTAGTCCAATAATTGTAATATTACCAAAATCAGATGCTTTTGCAAGGTACTCTATATGCCCACGATGAATAATATCAAAGCAACCATTACTGAAAACAATTTTATTGGATTTGAATTTTTGTATTGCAAGAATTCTCTCTAATTCTTGTTTCGTTTTAATTTTACTAGAAATAATTGAAAATTTATGAGCAGACATCTTCTTGTAAATTAGTCAATTAATAAATTTGTGTTAGAATCGGGAAAAACTAGAGTAGGCTTGTGCTTTTTCGCTTTTTTAAATTTCATTGTGGCATAAGAAATAATAATAAGAACATCGCCAACTTGAACACGGCGTGCAGCTGCTCCATTAAGAGCAATTGTTCCTGAGTTTCGTTTACCTTTAATTACGTAAGTTTCAATCCTTTCGCCATTATTGATATTTACTATCTGAACTTTTTCATTCTCAATAATATTAGCGGCCTCTATCAATGCTTCATCAATAGTAACACTACCTACATACTGTAAGTTTGCTTCGGTAACTGTTACTTTGTGAAGTTTCGATTTAAGTACTTCTATATACATAATGTAATTTTTAATATTTTCTTTTGGGTTCATGCAAATAAACTAAATAAAGTTGAAAAAAAAGTTATTTTTTACTTTTTTTTAACCTCTAGCTGTTGCTTTTTGCTAAATCTATTTAAGAATGTAAATATTTATGCAAAAATGTATTTAAATATCATTTGCATTAATGTTTTGCTGAATAACCATAAAGTAAAATTAAAAAGTCATAATGTTTTACATAATACGAATAAAAGGTTAATATTGTATATTTTAATTTAAAATACTAATTATGATCTTCAACGTTCATTCATAGCAATAGAAAATATAAATTAATAACATAAAATGGATATAGCTGCATTAGTACTCGGATTTCTTTCTATTTTTATGGTAGTGTACACATATTTCAAGCACGATAAAAAAATAAATGCCCAACAAGAGAAACTAAATGAACAACAGACACTCATAAATAATTTTATAATTGACCAAAAGGAGATAGATATAGAAAATAATAAGAAAGCTGATTTTAAGGTGTATATATATGAAAACAAGATAGTGTTTGAAAATATTGGACATTCAGAAGCATCAAATATTAAAGTGAATGGAACAGAAGCTCTTATAATTGAAAGTACCCCATTCCCATCAAATATAGATAAAGGGACAAAAAAAACAATTAATTTTATTAAAAGTAATAATAGTAAAGGTGTTCACAATCTAGAAATAATATGGGATGACAAGTTTAAAAAAGGTAGATATAAAGAAGTTAGTATTCAAATATAATTAAATAACGATAAAATTCCAAGTTTCATATCCTTCAGTTCCTTCTTCTAATTTATATACATCTATGATAATCGTAGTATCTTCTTGTTTTGTAGTAAAAGGGATTAATACAGAAATAAATGAATACTCAATATTATTCCTATAAAAACCTGCACTATAAAAATAGTTTGATTCTTTTTTTAATTTGAAACTATTATATTTATCATTTATGAAGTACATATTTGCTAATTCATCAGATACAATTATATCTGTACTATCTATAGTATTAGAACACCTACTATTAATTTTGAATGTTATATTTAGTTGAGCAAAACTTATATAGCCTAGTTGAAAAATAAGTATTAGAAAGATTGTTTTCATGGTGTAATATTAATGTTTCATTTACAGAATATATATAATCTATAGTTTCAGGATATTATAAATATGTAAAATGTTTCCGTTATGGCTAAAGCGACCTGCATTCGTCCGTAGGACAATGTAGCGTCAATTTAGACTTAAAACTCACTACAACCTAACAACCTCCGATATTTCTTGCCGTGAAGTTAATTTAATATTATATTTTCCTTTTAAACTTGCAAGAACTTGCATTACTTTTTCCTTAGTGTTGTTTTTATCTGAAATATGAGCAGGGAAAATCGTATGTAAATCAGTAGAGGCGTGTTTTTCAATTAATTCTAGTGCTTGCTCGTTTGAAAGATGCCCTTTGTTTGAATCTACACGCTTTTTTATATAATCACGATATGGACCATTCCATAACATTTCTTTGTCGTAATTTGTTTCTAAAAAAACTGCTTGGCATTTATTAAATTCTTGTGCAAAAATTGTATCAACTTCGCCTATATCAGTAAACACTCCTATGTTAATTCCATCTATTTCAACCCTAAAACTGTGTGGGTCGCAAGCATCGTGCTGCTTTTTAAATGGAAATACGCTTATACTACCAATTGTGTATGGTTTGCCAGCTTCAAAAAAAGCATGAAAATTAGGAATGTGCTTCTTTTTTAATTTAGAAAAGGTATGTTGCGAAAAAATTCCAGGAATACTTAATTTTTTGCTACAGCCCCTAATTCCTTGAATATGATCTGAATGCTCGTGAGAAATAAAAAGTGCTTTTATTTTGGATTTGTCTAAACCTGCTTCATTAAGTCTTATAACTAATTTATTATAATGAATTCCTGCGTCAATTAAAATTGCCTCGTTTTCATTTCCTATATAATAACTATTTCCGTTACTTCCCGAAGCCAATGCACAAATCTCAACCATGTCTTTTTTTCTGCAAAGAAATAAAAAGCATTTTAAAAATGGTATAGCATGAATTATTTTTTAGAATTAAATTCAATTTTGCAATCGTTTGCGTTAATTTTTATTGATAAAAGCTTGACATTAGCCCATGATAAGGTTAACTTTATACAAAATTTCTACAAAAAAAACAGTCAAATGAAAAAATATTTAACAACAGCTTTTAGTTTCTTTTTTTTAGTTATATTCCTTGTGCCAACTATTATACTTGCCCAACCAGGCAGAGTAGAAGGAGATTTTGGCATTGGTTGGTCAAATTATATTTTGATTGATAAAGGAGCTGTAAAAGCAGTTAAAATACAGGCATCTGCTACCAATGCAACTAATCAATTTCTATTTAATAATTCTGGCGGAAATTATAATCCGAAGTGGTGTGGCAGTAATGCTCCTGATGTAACAAGAATATTGAATTCAAGATTAAATGGGGCTGCATTTTATTATACAGGTGGACTCTGGGATCAAAATCTTGAATTTTCAATGACTGATGGAAATTATTATACTTTTATTGTAGGCTCAAATGCTACATCAAATAATGATATGTCAATCCTTGAAACAGTATATAATCCAAATACAATTACAACTGTTATCCAAACTCCTGAAATCCCTTATAATACAGACGAGGTTGTTGTTACTGCGACTTTAAGTGGAACTTTAAATGCAAACGAATATGCTTTTATTAGATATACAACAGATAATTGGGCAACTTCAACAATTGTTTCAATGTCTTTTAATAGTGGAACTGATTATTTAGGGGTAATTCCTGTTCAAGTAGCTGGGACCGAGGTCGATTATTATGTTTTAACGTCAAATGACAATGCTTTTTCGACAGATGATGCTGATTATTTTTCATTAGAACTTGATAATAATAGTGGTTCAAATTATAGCTTCTCGGTATCAGCTCCTTTGTCTTGCGACGATGCAAGTGGAGTTCTTACTTCAGAACCAATTTTTCCAATTCACGACGGTGCAATAACTATTACTTTTGATGCCACTAGAGGAAATGGTGCTTTAATGAATTATGAAGGTGATGTTTATGCACATACAGGGCTAATAACATCTGAAAGTGAAGGAAATAATGATTGGCAATATGTTAACTCAGAATGGGGTGTTAATGATGCTGAATATTTATTTACCGAAGTTGGAGATAATTTATATGAATTTACAATTGATAATATTCGCGATTTCTATGGAGTAGCTGCTGGCGAAGAAATTTATAAAATAACAATGGTTATTCGTGCTGGCGAGCCTATTATTCCCGAAGAGCCAGATAATTTCCTTGTTGCAAGAAATGCAGACGGCTCCGATTTTCATCTTGAAGTTTATACTGAAGGAACTAATGTGAAAATAGTTGGAAACTTGGCAAAAGACCCCCTTGTTCCTGTAAATACAGTAATTCCAGTTTGTGTTTATGCTATGGATGCTACAACAATTACCCTTAAAATTGATGACATGCAAGTTGATCAAATTAGTGATTTACATTTAATGTATGCTTTAAATACTGGCGACTATTCTGCTGGAATACATGAAATTGTTGCAATTGCCGATGACGGAACTAATTTTGCTTACGACACAACTTGGTTTTATATAAGAGGTGATGTTGTAATTGAAGATTTACCTGCTGGAATGAAAAATGGAATAAATTATATTAATGGAACAACTGTAACTTTAGTCCTTTTTGACCCTTCAATAGATAAAGATTTTGCTTTTGTAATTGGTGATTTTAATAATTGGACTACCAGCGATGATGGCTATATGAAACGAACACCTGATGGAACTCATTATTGGACAACCATTACTGGCTTAACTCCAGGAACTGAATATGCTTATCAGTTTTATATTGATGGAGAAAAAAAACTTGCCGACCCATATTGCGATAAAATTCTTGACCCATGGAATGATCGCTGGATTTCTGAAACTACTTATCCAAATTTAAAAATTTATCCTTGGGATTTAACTATGGGAATTGTAAGTGTTTTTCAAACTGAAGAAACCGATTATACTTGGGTTATTGACGATTTTACCCCAGTTGCTGTAAACGAGACTCAATCAAATTTAATAATTTATGAACTTCTAATAAGAGATTTTGTTGAAAGTAAAGATATAAAAGATGTTATCGATACACTTGATTATTTACAAAATTTGGGCGTAAATGCAATTGAACTTATGCCAATTCAGGAGTTTGATGGAAATGATAGTTGGGGATATGCTCCAAATTTTTACTATGCTCCCGACAAAGCTTATGGAACAAAAGATGATTATAAATTATTTATAGATGAATGTCATCAGCGAGGAATTGCTGTAATTATGGATGTAGTTTTTAATCACATGTATGGTGGCTCGCCATTTGTACAAATGTATTGGGATGAAGAAAATAATCAGGTTGCTTCAAATAGTGCTTGGTTTAATCAGGAAGCAACTCATCCTTATAGTATTGGCTACGATTTTAATCACGAAAGTACCAATACTCGTGAGTTAGTAAAAGATGTTTTATCTTATTGGATGACAGAATATAAAATTGATGGTTTTAGGTTTGATTTATCAAAAGGGTTTACTCAGTTTAATTCAGGTGGTGATGTAGGAGTATGGAGTGCTTATGATCAATCAAGAATTGATATAATAATGGATTATTATAATCATGTAAAAGGTATTGATTCTGAATCGTATTTTATTTTAGAACATTTTGCTGATAATGGAGAGGAAGTTGTTCTTGCAAATGCAGGTTGTATGCTTTGGGGAGTAATGACTACCCAATTTGCACAAACCACAATGGGATATGATAATAATCATGACTTTTCGTGGGCAGATTATTCAGAAAGAGGTTTTACTTACCCAAATCTTATCCCATTTATGGAGAGCCATGATGAAGAAAGAATGATGTATGAAACTGTTACTTATGGAAATGGTTTTGCAAACGATACAACAGTTTCCTTGCAACGAATGGAAGCAATAGCAACAATGTATATGACAATTCCAGGGCCAAAAATGCTATGGCAATTTGGAGAAACAGGATACGATGAAAGTATATTTTTATGCTCAGATGGTAGCTACTCTGACGATTGTAGAACATCATCAAAGCCAATTCATTGGGAATATATGAACGATTTAAGAAGACAAAAAGTTTATTGGACTTATGCAGGAATGGCTAAATTGAAAACAGAAAACCAAGCATTTTTAAGTGGTGATTTTGGTCAAGATCAAGGCGGACTAGGAAAAAAAATGTGGGTTTCTGATGCTACAATGAATATTTCTGTAACTGCAAATTTTGCAACAACTGGTTTTGATATGGCTCCTGGTTTTCAGAATGCAGGAACTTGGTATAATTATTTTACTGGTGAGAGTATAGATGTTTCTGATGCTGGAGGACATACTTTATATTATAATCCTGGTGATTATTATGTTTTTACCGATGTGCAATTAGATAAACCTTATGCAAATTTACAATTCAATGTGAAAAACACGAGTGGTGTAGATATTCAAAATGCTGACATTACAATTCAAGGTTATAGCTCTTCAACTACAGATATTTCAGGAAATGCAGACTTTTTATATGGAACAAACACAACTGTAAATTATACAGTTTCAGCAACAGGTTATACTTCTGAAACAGGAACGTTTTCAATGGGAGTAACTGACCAAATTGAGTATGTTATTCTAGAATCAACGATTGATGTTGCCGAAATTGAGCATTCAGATATTATTGTTTATCCAAATCCTACAGACAATTATTTGACCATTCAAACTAACGAATTATTTAAGGTTTCTATCTATGATATTATTGGTAAACAAGTGAAATCTGTAAATATGACAGCAAATCACCAAAGTATCGATTTATCGAGACTTTTGCCAGGCATTTATACCTTAGTCTTTGAAAATAATTCGAAAACTGAAGTTAAAAAAGTTGTAGTAAAATAAAATCTACAGAGTGCTTGAACTGAAATAGACAAGTTTTGTGAAATGAGTTTTGTTTCATTCCTAATTTTGTCGTGTTTTTGTTCAAGCACTATTATTAATGAGTTAAAAATGTAATGTTAATCGTAACATAGGCTATGCTTAAAATTTGAAGATTGTAAAAAAATATCATTAACTTATTTCGGTAATTTTGATATCCATTTAGTATATATAAGGTTACTTTGTTTACTCATTATCGTTGTTTGTAAGAATAATCTTTTTCCCTTTTTTTATTATATCACCTTCTTCTTCCATCTCAGAAAAAGCCCGAGCTAATGCTGGTCTTGTAACTCCTATGTACTCTGCTAGTTCTTGTTGAGTCCTGTCTAAAATTATAATGTTATTTACACTCTTATATGATAAGTTTTGAATGTATTGTAGTAGTTTTTGTTTAATGGTGTTTTGAGTTAAAAATTTTAGTTTCTTAATTAGAAATATAAATTTATTAGAAATAAGTTGTAATGTATTATTAAGTACAATTGGGTTTTCTTGAATAATTGTTAAGAAATCATTCCTTGGAATAGATAAAATTTGTGCATCTGAATGTGCAATTACATCTACAAGATATTTAGAACTCTCAGCAAATAGAAATGCCAAAGCAAATGAGTCTGGTGCGTAAATTGTTTCAATTTTAACAATCTTACCAGAATTATCCATACTTTCTCCTCCAACCACACCTTTTAAAACAACGTGAGCGGAATTACTAATATCCCCTGAGCCTACAATAAAATCACCTTTTGTAAAATTTTCAATTTTATAATTGATTGATGATAATATACTGTTAATTTCAGGCTCTGTAAGCCCTTTGAAGAGTGTCGATTTTATAAGTGTCTTGGTCATAATAAAATTTATAATATGATAAAAATCAGTTAAACCCCTTAATTGTAACATTTGTTACAAAGTAACTAAAAATAACAATATATATTCGCATTAAATAATAAAATTATAGTTAACCCCCAGGGTAGCCTGGCTAAAAAAAAAAAATATATGAGTATGTATTGTTATCAATGTCAAGAAGCAGCTAAAGGTATAGCTTGTGAAGGAACGAAAGGTGTGTGTGGAGTCAGTTCAGAAGTGATTAATTTGCAAGATCTTGCAATTCATTTGCTTAAAGGAGCAGCCGTTTATGCTGTTCAGGCTCGAGGATTGGGAATTGAGACAAAAGAGTTTGATAATAAAACTTTTGCGTTATTGTTTAAAACCATTACGAATGTAAGTTTCTCGGAACAAGATTTTGTAGATGAAGTAAAAATGGTTGTAAGTTTAAGGAAGAATATAAGTAGTCAGATTATTTCAAAAGGAGTTAAGTTAGAAATAGTTGCAGACCAAAGTTTAGTTGCAGATTTTAAAACTGATGAGGAAATAAAAGCGGTTGCATATAAAACATCAGGAAAAATTGATGCTCCAAATGATAATATCCGTTCGCTGAGAGCTTTAGTTATATATGGCTTAAAGGGGCTTGCAGCATATCAAGACCATGCTTATGTTTTAGGCTACGAAAATCAAAACATTGTTGATTTTACTATTAATACACTTGTAGCTCTTACAAATGACGATTTAACTCTTGACGAAAATATTGCTCTTGTAATGAACACAGGAAAACATGCAGTTGATGTAATGGCACTTTTAGACAAAGCAAATACCTCAACTTATGGAGACCCAGAAGTTACCGAAGTGAATATTGGAGTTGGTAAAAATCCAGGTATTTTAATAAGCGGACACGATTTAAAAGATATTGAACAACTTCTTAAACAAACAGAAGGTACTGGTATTGACATTTATACACATAGTGAAATGCTACCAGCTCATTATTACCCAAAACTCAAAAAATATTCGAATCTTGTTGGAAATTATGGAAATGCGTGGTGGGAACAAACTAAAGAGTTTTTGTCATTTAATGGACCAATTCTAATGACAACAAACTGCATCGTTCCTCCAAAAGATTCGTATAAAGATAAAGTTTATACTACAGGACAAGTTAGGTTTGATGGCGTTAAACATATAAAAACTAATGAAAACGGAGAAAAAGATTTTTCAGCAATTATTGAGCAGGCAAAATCTTGCAAAGCTCCTACTGAAATAGAAAAAGGAAAAATTGTTGGTGGATTTGCTCATAACCAAGTTATTGCTCTTGCCGATAAAGTAGTAGATGCAGTTAAGTCTGGTGCTGTTAAAAAATTCGTAGTAATGGCAGGTTGCGATGGACGACAGCCTAAAAGAGAATATTATACAAAATTTGCAGAGCAACTACCTAGTGATTGTATTATTTTGACAGCAGGTTGTGCTAAATATCGTTATAATAAATTAGAATTAGGTGATATTGGTGGTATTCCTAGAGTTTTAGATGCAGGACAGTGTAATGACTCGTACTCGCTAGCAGTTATTGCCATGAAACTACAAGAAGTTTTTGGTTTGGAGGATATCAATGATTTACCAATTGTATATAATATAGCTTGGTACGAACAAAAGGCTGTAACTGTTTTACTTGCTCTTTTGTATTTAGGTGTAAAAAATATACATTTAGGTCCTACTCTGCCTGCTTTTTTGACTGAAGACGTAACAAATGTTCTTGTTGAAAATTTTGGAATTTCAGGAATTGCAACTCCAGAAGAAGATATTGAAAAATTAATTTTGTAAAGCTTAGGAATTACCTAGTAATACCAATTTAATTTATTCTCTCAAGCAACTTGTTGCTTGAGAGAATCTTTATTTTTTTAAAAAGGAGAATTTGGCTCTTTTTTCATTTGAGTATAGGTGAACTTATCTAAAAATCGAGGGAAAACTTTTCTTAAAAAAACGATAGCTGTACCTTTCCATGTCATTACTAAAGCCTGTTTTCTTTTGATTATTGCTTTAACCATTATTTTAGCCGCGTCTTCAGAACTCATAAGACTTTCTTCGTTTCTAGGTGTAACTCCTTGTGGACTACCATCAAAAGTTAGAGCGTTTTTTCTTACGTCAGACTCAGTAAAGCTAGGAGCAATAACCATAACATGCAAGCCTGTTTTAAAATGTTCAATTCTTAATGATTCCATAAAACCATGTACAGCATATTTTGATGAAGCATAGCCAGTTCTGGCTGGAAGTCCAGTATAACCGGTAATTGAACTGACAGCTACAACACTTCCGCTTGATTCTAATAAATATGGAATTGCATATTTTGTGCAGTAAACTGTTCCCCAAAAATTAACATCCATAACATTTTTAATAACTTTTAAATCTAAATCTTTAAAAGCTGCTCGCATAGATATGCCCGCATTATTTATTAAGATATCAATTTTCCCGAACTTTGCTACTGTTTTGTCTATAAGGGTTTTACAGTCAGCCTCTGATGTTACATCTGTTTTTACAGATAAAACTTCTGTACCGCTTTTCTCAAGTTCTTTTTGTAATTCTATAAGCTTTTGTTCCCTTCTTGCAGCAATTATAACTTTTGCACCTTTTTTTGAGACTTCGTAAGCTAAAGCTTTACCAATTCCTGATGATGCACCTGTAATTATTACTATTTTGTTTTTCATTTATTGTTTTTAGAGATAACAAAATTAAAAATTCTTATTTAGTTTACAAATTTT
>JAOZLS010000002.1 GCA_029934705.1 Bacteroidales bacterium
ATAAAATTATACAATAATGAGTCCACTCCGAAAAGTCATTATACCCCTAAATCCCCTAAAGGGGACTTTGAGAACTATCTGGTTTTTAAAGCTTTCCCTTCAGGGATTAAGGGTAAAAAAGCTTTAAAAATCAGATAGTTCGACTTTTCGGAGTAGTCTCAATAATAAAAAACAAGAGTAATGAAAAAGAAAATGTGGATTCAAATATCTGCACCTATTATTGGTATAATAACTATTATTATTGTTATTATATTACCAACAATAATAATCAAATAAAAAACACCGCAGAGGCTTAATGCTTTTAACAAGAGTTTGAACCAAATAGAAAAAAAAGCATTAAGTATAAGCTCAGGCTATGCTGTACAAGAAATGACAGACTCGGCATATCGCAAAGAAAATCGATAATACTAAATTACTAAACAACAATAAATATATTAGGGTTACCCATTTAGTTCTAAAAATACTGATTAATACCAAATAAATTATTTTTAATTGATAAAAAAAACTAGCAATTTATTGAAAAAAAAAAAAACGATAATCTCTTCACTTTTTGCAAATTTTTCAATACTTTCGTAGCGAACTGTTCGGCATTTCATATTTTAGGCTCACACACGCAGCCAAGAAGTTACCGATAAACAACCAACAAATGAAACAAATAAAATTTATTATTGCAATATTAATAACAGTTTCTATATTAACTGAATTAAATGCTCAAACAAACGAGATTGACAGCCTCGAGAACTTATTGTTACAACATACAAGCAATGATACAGCAAAAGCAAGTTTACTAAACAAAACTGCATCAAAACTACTTCGTATAGATAATGATAAAGCATTGAAATATGCCAATGAAAGTTATAACATTGCCAATAAGTTTGATTTTGCAAAAGCAAAAGCTAAAAGTTCGTTTATAATTGGCTTATACTGGCATATTAATTCTAATTTCCCAAAAGCCATAAGTAATTACCAAGAATCTTTAAGCGTTTACACAAAACTAGGTGATAAAAAGCAAATTTCAGTTTGCTTGAATAATATTGGCTTAATTTACCAGACAAACAGTACTTATTATCAGGCACTTGAGTACTTACTAAAATCACTAAAAATCCAGGAAGAGCTTGGCAATAAAACAGTAATCTCAGCCTGTTTAAATAATATAGGTATAATACACAAAGAACAAGGCAATTACAAACTTGCCCTTAAATATTTCGAAAAATCGTTAAACGTAAATAAGGGAATTAATAATAAATACGGTATTTTAAGAAATTTATTTAATATTGGCAAAATACACAAAAAACAAGGCAATTATCAACAGGCCATTAAATATTATGAAAACTCGTTAAATATTGCACAAGAATTAAACGACAAAGAAGGTGTTTCAATGAATATACATTATATCGGCGAAATTTACCTATTACAAGAAAAATATAAACAAGCCCTTGATAAATTTCAGGAATCATTAAAAATAAAAGAAAAGATTGGTGATAAAGAATTAAATTGCTCATCGCTATTTTCTATTGGCACAGTTTATCTGAAAACAAAAAACTATAGCAAAGCATTGAGTTATACAGAACAAAGCCTTGAAATTGCAGAAAAACATAAACTATTAAATAATCAAAAAGAAATACACAAACAACTTTCCCAAATTTATATTGCTACAAAAAAATATAAACAAGCATATCAAGAAAATGTTTTACACCATAAATTAAACGACAGCATATTTAATGCACAAAACATAAAAAAAATAACAAGTTTAGAATTAAAATACAAATTTGAAAAAGAAAAAAAGATTACAGAATTGCAACAACAAAGAAAAGAAGCTATTTATACCGAAAAACTAAAACGACAAAAAAATATAACAAACATATTTTTTATGGCACTTTTTATTGCTAGTATAATAATTTTTCTAATCTATCGGTTATATCATGTTAAAAATAAAACGAATATTTTACTTGTAAAAAAGAACGACGAAATTTCGTTACATACAAATTTAATATCTGAACAAAAATCAGAAATCCAAGTTCAGGCAGATAAGTTACTAGAACATAAAAACCATCTTGAAAAAACAGTAAAACAAAGAACGTCTGAATTACATGCTGAAAAAGAAAAGCTTGAAGAAAGCGAAGAACGATTTAGGGCAATTGCAGAACAAGCAAGCGAGGGAATTGCCCTTACCAATTTAAAAGGAAATTATGTGTTTGTTAATTCTGCGTTCAGTAAAATGACTGGATATTCAGAAGCCGAACTATTAAAACTGACCATTTCTGATATGTATAAAAAGCACGAAAACATTGAAATAAATTCAAGCATGTTTGGTAAGCCTTTGGAATTTATCATAAAACGTAAAAACAATTCAACATTTCCAATTTTAATAACTGTTAATACAATACAAATTGCTAATAAAAAATTGCTTTTGGGAATGATAACTGACATTAGTGAGCAGAAGGAAACAGAAAAAAAACTACAAAAACAAAATAAAGAACTAAATATTGCCAAAGAAAAAGCAGAAGAAAGCGACCAATTAAAGACTGAATTTATTCATAATATGTCGCACGAAATAAGAACACCTTTAAATGGAATTCTCGGTTTTTCACAAATACTTGGTAATGCAGACAATTCTGAAAAAAAGAGAAAACAATATATTGAAATAATTCAAAGTAGCGGAAATCAATTATTACAAATTATTGACGATATTTTAGAAATTTCTCAACTAGAAACAAAACAGGTGAAAATATCAGAAAAAGAAATTTGCTTAAATGATTTATTATTAGAACTCTTCTCAATTTTTGACATAAAAGCAAAAGAAAACAAAACACCTTTATACCTAAAAAAAGGACTTCCAGATAAAGAGTGTCGTATATTGACAGATGACAAAAAATTATATAACATTTTAAGCATTTTACTTAAAAATGCACTGAAGTTTACGAATACAGGATTTATTGAGTTTGGTTATAAGCTCACACACACCAGCGTAAATCAACTAGAAATCTATGTTAAAGACACAGGAATAGGAATAAGCCCTAGAAGTCAGGAGATAATATTTAAAAAGTTTTCGCAAGAAGAAAAAAGTTTATCAAGAAATGTTGGTGGACTTGGATTAGGATTATCAATAGCCAAAGAAAACACTAAATTACTTGGCGGTAAAATTACACTTGAATCAGAAAAAGGGAAAGGTACTACTTTTTATGTTACAATTCCTTATAAACCAGTCGATACAGATACAATAAATAACATTTCAAGCAAAGAAAAACTAACAGAAAAACAAGACAAATATACAATTCTGCTCGTAGAAGACGAAGAAGTAAATCATCTGTATATTGAAACATTAATTGAAAATGAAATAGAAATAGATTGTAATACAATACATGCAAAACATGGAAAAGAGGCCGTTAAGATCTGTAGGGAAAATCCTGAAATCAATCTTATTTTAATGGACTTAAAAATGCCAATTATGAATGGTTTTGAAGCAACAAAATTAATCAGAAAATTTAGACCAAACTTACCAATAATTGCACAAACAGCATATTCTACAAGCGAGGAGAAAGAACAAGCATTATCAATCGGTTGCGATGATTTTATTTCAAAACCGATAAGCGAAAAAACTTTAAACGAAATAATTATTAAATACTTACCTGTAGTTTAGTATAAATTGAGTAATTAGACCAATTTAATATCAAAATTGCCTAAATAAATAATGATATTTTTGTTTTATAATCTTCAAATCCTAAGCATAGCCTGTGTTACGGTTAATGTTTTTAAGTAATATTCTGGAACGACAGTTTTCGACCTAACGAAAAAAAATAGATGATTTATCGGTAGTTTTGATGTATTATTTTTATATCCTAAGGAACGAAAATTTAATAACTTATTTAATGTTCATTGCTAAAATGCTCTATTCCCAAAATGGCTTGATAAGTAAAAATGGTGCTAGTTGAGGGTTTGTTACTCATAATTGGTATAACAACCCTCAACTAGCACCATTGCACAGTCTTGACTTAACAAATCACACTATTCGGAAAAGAACCTAAAACACTATTATTCGTCCATTAATATTTCTAAAATTTTAATAGCAGCTTCCGAAACCGAGCTACCTGGACCAAAAATACCAACAACTCCTGCATCGTATAAATATTGGTAGTCTTGATGAGGAATAACGCCTCCTACAATTACCATAATATCTTCTCGTCCATGTTTTTTTAATTCTGCCATAACTTGCGGAACTAAGGTTTTATGTCCTGCTGCTAAGCTAGATACTCCTAAAATATGAACATCGTTTTCAATTGCTTGTTTTGCGGCTTCGGCAGGTGTCTGAAATAATGGTCCCATGTCAACATCAAACCCTATATCAGCATAGCCTGTTGCTACTACTTTTGCTCCCCTATCGTGTCCATCTTGCCCCATTTTTGCAATCATAATTCTAGGGTGTCTTCCTTCTTTTTCAGCAAAGCGTTTTGTTAATTCTTTTGCTTTTTCAAACGACATATTATTTTGCGATTCTGATGAATAAATTCCTGATATAGACCGAATAACAGCTTTATACCGACCTGCAACATCTTCTATTGCTGAAGAAATTTCACCTAAGCTTGCTCTTTTCATTGCAGCATCAACTGATAATTCTAACAAATTTCCTTTTCCTGTTTTCATCGACTCAGTAATTGCTTTTAATGCTTCTTGTACTTCGTCATTATTTCTTTCCGCTTTTAGTTTTTTTAATCTTACTATCTGCGATTTTCTTACAGCTGTATTATCAACTTCTAAAATATCAATTGGAGCTTCTTTGTCAAGCTTATATTTATTAACACCAACAATAACATCTTTACCTGAATCTATACGGGCTTGCGTCCTTGCCGATGCTTCTTCAATTCTCATTTTAGGAATTCCTGTTTCAATGGCTTTTGCCATTCCTCCAAGCTTTTCTACTTCTTCAATTAATTCCCAAGCTTTTTGTGCAATTTCGTGAGTTAATTTTTCAACATGGTACGAGCCTGCCCAAGGGTCAACGGTTTTTGTTATGCCTGTTTCTTCTTGTAAAAATATTTGTGTGTTACGTGCAATTCTTGCCGAAAAATCGGTTGGTAGTGCTATTGCTTCGTCTAGTGCATTGGTATGAAGTGATTGTGTATGCCCTAGTACTGCTGCGGTTGCTTCAACACATGTTCTTGCTATATTATTGTATGGGTCTTGCTCTGTTAAACTCCAGCCCGAAGTTTGCGAGTGGGTTCTAAGTGCCATTGACTTAGGATTTTTAGGGTTGAATTTTTTTACAATTTTTGCCCAAAGCATACGTGCAGCACGCATTTTTGCAATTTCTGTAAAATGGTTCATCCCTATTGCCCAAAAGAATGATAGCCTTGGGGCAAATGAATCAATATCCATTCCTGCATTTACACCTGTTCGTAAATACTCTAATCCATCGGCTAATGTATAAGCTAACTCAATATCAGCCGTAGCTCCTGCCTCTTGCATGTGATAGCCCGATATACTTATTGAATTAAATTTAGGCATTTTTTTTGAAGTATATTCAAAAATGTCTGCAATAATTCGCATCGATGGTAATGGCGGATAAATATATGTATTACGAACCATAAACTCTTTAAGAATATCGTTCTGAATTGTTCCACTTAGCTGCTCAAGTGTTGCTCCTTGCTCCAATCCTGCTGCAATATAAAATGCAAGTATTGGCAACACAGCTCCATTCATTGTCATTGAAACCGACATTTTATCTAAAGGAATTTGGTCGAAAAGTATTTTCATATCTAAAATACTATCAATTGCAACGCCAGCTTTTCCTACATCGCCCATTACTCTTTCGTGATCAGAATCGTAGCCTCTATGTGTTGCTAAATCAAATGCAACTGATAATCCTTTTTGACCAGCTGCCAAATTTCTTCTATAAAAAGCATTTGACTCTTCGGCTGTTGAGAAACCTGCATATTGGCGAATTGTCCATGGTCGCATAACATACATTGTAGAGTATGGTCCACGTAAGTAAGGAGGAAGTCCTGCCGAATAATTCAAATGTTCCATTCCTTCCAAAACATCTTTTGTATAGAATGAATTAAGTTCTATTTGTTCTTGTGTAGTGAATTTTTCTCCAGTTTTAGCAGATTTTTCACTTTTTGTAATTGATTTAATATCAATTTTTGAGAAATCAGGTCTCATATATTTTATTTTTTAATATTCTATTTTAAACTACTTTTGTAATTCTCTTTCGCCTTAATTTATTTTAATTTAGAATGAAAGCTATTAAGTGTTGAAAGTATATTTGTTTTAACATGAATAAAGTTGTTTATTCCTTTGTTTTCAAAATCTTCAATTAAATTCTTAGGATAACCTGCAACTACAAAAATCGTTTTGTCTTTTAGCATTTCAAAAGCAGTAGGTGCTATTTGTTCATACTCATCGTCGGAACTACAAATAACAGTAATGTCGGCATTCTCTTTTATAGCAATTTCGCTTGCTTTTTCAATTGAAGAGAATTCTGTATTTTCAATTATTTGATAACCTGCATTTGCAAAAAAGTTAGTTGCAAAGGTAGCACGAGCCTTTCTCATTGCTATATTTCCATAAGTAAGCAGAAAAACTTTGGGCTTTTTAGCTAATTTTTCAGTTTCAAATCTTAATTCTTCAAACTTTAATGCACCTCGTTTAAATCTCAATGGTTTTATGTCCGAATTATCATTTATAGGAATGCCTTTTTTGTAATAAATGTCATCATCAATTGTTTCCAAAACATTTTCAGAGGCATCTGCATATTGATTTGTTCCTAAAAGTATTTCTTTACGTAATGCAATGTTATTCTCTCTTTTTAAGAGTGTTTCATTTATTATATCTTGAATTATTCCTTTTTTTAGAGCTTCAAAATATCCTTTTTCTTTTTCAATCTCTAAAAATAACGATAAAGCATTTTCGGCAATTGAATTTGTTAAGTTTTCAATATAGTATGAACCAGCAGATGGGTCAATTGTTTTATCAAATTTTGCTTCTTCTTTTAAAATTATTGGAATGTTTCGAGCAATTCGTTCTGAGAACTCATCTGTAGCTTTGTATGATGAATCGTAAGGTTTTGCTGTTATAGAATTACTTCCTCCAATTATGGCCGACATTGTTTCTGTTGTAGCACGTAAAACATTTACAAAAGGATCGTAAGCTGTTTTGTTAAAACCGCTTGTTATGGAGTGAATGAAAACATCTGAGTGATTTGTATTATCATTATTCCACATTTCTAATGTTTTTGAAAACAGTAGTCTTGTTGCTCTAATTTTTGCAATTTCGATAAAATAATTAGCACCAATGCCTAGTGTAAGCATTATGTTTTTTATAAGCATTTGTGGTTTTAATCCACGTTTTGCCATTTCGGATAAACATTCTGTAACATTATTAAGTACAAACGCAACTTCTTGAACTGCCGAAGAACCCGCATTTCTATAAAATAGTCCGTTTATATTTAGTATTTTAATTTCAGAATAGTTTTCGTTTACTAAATTAAACATCTCAAAAAGCATATCTATATCTGTTGATTTTTTTTTGCTATAAAAATCGCCAGAAATTGTTTTAAAACCGAAAGGATCAAAGCTGAAAGATGCTTTTACTTTATTTTTTTGTAATTTATTTTCTTCTATATAATCAAGCAAATATTTTAATGTAATTAGTGAGTGTTCGCCTGAATAAAAATTAATTCGTATTTTTTCTAGGTCGATATTTTTTAAAAGACTAAAAAAGCCAGTTTTAGAAATATCTTCTTTCATACAAATTATGAAACCTATTGAATTTACACCTTTTGAAATAATTTCAATTGACTTTTCAGCAGCTTCTTCATAGCCTCCAACAAAAATATCTTGTCTTATTTCGTAGTTATTAAATTCTGTTTTTGAACCTCTTGTAAAAGGAAACTCTCCTGGACTAGATTCTAAATATTCTAAACCTTCAAGGTCTTCGATTCTGTAATAAGGCTTAATATTAATATTTTCCATGGTTTTGGTTATGAGTTTTTTCTCATAGTCGCCCCCTTTTAGGTCTTTTAGTATTAGCTGCTCCCATTCTTTAGTACTAGTGGGTTTAAAATCTTCAAAAAGTTTCATGTGCTTATAAGTTATTTATATTTTGTACAAATCTACGGTTTATTAAATAAATATACATGATATTTATCAGAACAAAATATGTTATTAAAAAGTAAAAATAAAAAAAACTCCTCTAAAATATTATTAGAGGAGTTTTTTTTTATTTTTATTAGTATTATTATTCTACAGTAACAGATTTTGCTAAGTTACGAGGTTGGTCAACATTACATCCTCTCATAACAGCTATATGATATGATAATAATTGTAATGGAACAACGCTTAATAATGTAGCAATTGCTTTGTGTGATTCTGGTACTTCAAGAACATGATCTGCCATATCTTTAATTACTGTATCGCCTTTAGTTACAACTGCTATAACAATTCCATTTCTAGCTTTTACTTCTTGTATGTTTGTTACTATTTTATCGTAAGATTCGTCTTTAGTTGCAATAACAACAACAGGCATATTTTCATCTATAAGAGCAATTGGTCCGTGTTTCATTTCAGCAGCAGGGTAGCCTTCTGCATGAATGTATGATATTTCTTTTAGTTTTAATGCTCCTTCTAGTGCTACTGGGAATAAGTAACCTCTACCTAAATACAAGAAATTTGCTTTGTCTTTATATAGTGCTGCTATTTTCTCAAATAAGTCGTCTTGTTTTAAAATTTCTTCAATTTTATTAGGAACATCAATAAGTTCTTCAATCATTTTGCCATATTGAGCATCAGTAATTGTTTTTCTTTCCTTACCTAAAATAGCGGCAAGCATAGTTAAAACAGTAACTTGTGCTGTAAAAGCTTTTGTTGATGCTACTCCAATTTCTGGACCTGCATGTGTATATACTCCCGCATGCGTTTCACGAGGAATACTAGAGCCTACAACATTACAGACTCCAATAACTGTTGCTCCTGCTTCTTTTGCAATATTTATTGCAGCTAAAGTATCTGCTGTTTCGCCACTTTGACTAATTGCAATTACAATATCATCTTTGTAAATTATAGGTTTTCGGTATCTAAATTCTGAGCCATATTCAACTTCAACAGGAATTCTTGCAAATTCTTCAATAAGGTATTCTCCAACAAGTCCTGCATGCCAAGATGTACCACAAGCTATAATAATAATACGTTTTGCATTAACTAATTTTGGTAGTACATCTAAAAGTCCTCCTAGTCTTACTTCAGATAAATCGGCAGCGATTCTTCCTCGGAAAGTATCGGAAATTGAACGAGGTTGTTCAAAAATTTCTTTTAGCATAAAATGCTCATAGCCATTTTTTTCAATAGCACCAATATTCATTGTAAGTTTTTGAATATTCGGTTCTAGTTTATCGTTTTGAAGCGTTTTTAGTGTTAGTTCGTTCCTTTTAATAATTGCAACATTATCGTTATTAAGGTATATTACACTTTTTGTATATTCAATAATTGGTGTAGCATCTGATGCTATAAAATATTCGCCATCACCAATTCCAATTACTAAAGGGCTTCCTTTTCTTGCTGCAATTAATTTGTCGGGTTCGTCTATAGCTATAATAACAATACCATAAGCACCTATAACTTTCGATAGTGCAAGCCTTACAGCTATTTCGGCACTCACTTTACCTTTTATGTATATATATTCAATTAAATTTGCAAGAACTTCGGTATCCGTTTCACTTTTAAAAGTATAACCTCTAGTGATAAGACGTTGTTTTATTCTTGAGTAATTTTCGATAATACCATTGTGTATAACAATGAATTTTCCATTTTCAGAAGCATGTGGATGGGCATTTTCGTTATTAGGTTCTCCATGTGTAGCCCAACGAGTATGACCAATCCCAACAGTTCCAGAAGTATTTCCGTCTCCAATAAATGCCTCTAAATCACTTACTTTCCCTTTTTGTTTATAAATATTAGTTTTTCCATTAGATATTGCAACTCCTGACGAGTCGTATCCTCTGTACTCTAGTCGTTTAAGTCCTTTTATAAGAATTGGGTATGCTTGTTTTGTTCCTATATATCCTACTATTCCACACATAATTTTAAGTTTTATTTTAGTATTTAAAATAAAATGCACTTATAGCTTTGTATAAGTAATAATAAGTTTCATTCTATTTGAATTACGTCCACTAGTAATTACTGAACGATTAAAATTTTCACTTCCTGTAACGGGAAATAGGTATAAACCCTTATTCTGAATATCCTCATTCATAATTTCTCTAATGTAATTTGCTATATCAAATCGGTATTCTCCATTATTATAATATTCTCCCATATAAGATAACTCTCCTGAATATTCAAAAAGAGGGTAATATTCATTTTCACTATCTATTCTAGTTAACATTAATTTAGTTATTGCAGGATAAGTTGATTCTAAGCTTAAATAGTCGGGTGCTGTTTTTATTACTAATTCTGCTCTATAAATATTAATAGGTCCTAAATCGTTAAGTTTATTTATATATGGAATATATATTTTTGTTCTTAATCCACCTGCTCCTTGTATATATGAAACACTGTCTTGGATAGATAAGGTGTCGTCTATTATAGTGTTTAAAGGTACATTTGTATAATCATGGGTAAACATATTAAATTTAATACAGTATGGCGAGTTTGCCGAAATCATAAATGATTTAACTTCTTCTGGATTTGTGCTTAGGTGATAATATATATTTATTATCATGTCTTGATTTACTTCATATTTAACTAAAGTTCCTGAACCATCAACTTTTTCGGATTTTACATAAATACCTTTAAAGAATGCTTTAAAATTATCTTCCGAATAATAAACAGATTCGTCGGCATAAAGAAATGAGTCGGCATACGCAGGGTTTAATGTTACGCGAAGAAAACTGTCTGCAGGGAATGCTCTAAATATTCTAGAACCTAAAATTTCTCCTGAGTGAATTTCGTCGGGATTATGATATGCAGAGTATGCTGTGTCATAAAGTAAGTCCGAACTGACTTTAAAAACTGTAATTTCTTGAGATGAAGATAAACTACCATAGTATTTTGTAGTATCTGTACTATATGGAAGAATTAACACGATAGAATCGGCTACTACCGATGTGTCTATAATAGGATATTCTGCTAAAGTAAACTGGGTAACAAAACCAGCTAATGTATTACCAAAAATGGGGTCGTCTAACTCTCCGGCTATTAATTGCCCAGGATCACCTGTTGGTATTGTATCCATTAATAATGTATAAGTAGAAATTGAAAGAGTGTCAACTATTTCAACATTAAGACGCTCGCTGTCTGGGATTATATCATAACCTAAATCTGAGTCATCGTTACAAGAAAAAATCAGCATAGTAAAAATGCTGATAATTAAAATTAATATGTTTTTTTTCATCTAATTATTTAATTGAATTTTAAATGCATTATTCTTAATGAAACGTAATTTTTTGAAGTTTCTTATATAATAAATGTTAAAAATTAGTCTTCTAAGAATTGATCGTAAAAATCTGAATAAGAATTAATATATTCTTCATTATTTTTATAGTCAAGAATTTTCTTATTCTTACTTTTTGCAAAGTCAACAAAATCAGGGTTTACTTCTTCATTCCCAACTATTATACCATCAGAATTCTCAATTGCAAGTTTTGTTATATTTTCATAACTGGCAGGAGTTAACGATTTTAAATCGGTCTCTTTTATTTTGTCAAACTGTATTTTTTTCTTTATTTCAGGGTCAAAAACATGGGAGAAATCATCATTATATAAAGAGTAT
Organism: Bacteroidales bacterium; assembly: GCA_029934705.1. Classification (GTDB taxonomy): domain Bacteria; phylum Bacteroidota; class Bacteroidia; order Bacteroidales; family JAADGE01; genus DZBS01. The sequence continues at coordinate 11,764 of JAOZLS010000002.1, forward strand.
ATAATTTTTGCATTTGCAAATAAAGGGTCGTCTTTGTACGATTTATTCATAAACAACGGAACTAAAGCTGTCATCCAACCACTACAGTGTATAATATCTGGTGTCCATCTAAGCTTTTTAACAGTTTCAAGCACTCCTCTGCTGAAAAAAATCATTCTTTCATCATTGTCTGCATAAAATTGATCTTCTTTATCGGTAATAATGGTTTTTCTTTTGAAATATTCATCATTATCAATAAAATAGACTTGCATTCTAGCTTGCTGTATCGATGCTACTTTTATAATAAGCGAATGGTCTGTATCGTCAATTATAAGATTCATTCCTGAAAGGCGAATAACTTCGTGAAGTTGATTTCGTCTCTCATTTATTGTTCCAAACCTAGGCATGAAAACTCTTACTTCTTTTCCTTTTTCTTGTATTCCTTGAGGTAAATATCTACCTATATGAGACATTTCCGTTTCAGGAAGATAAGGTGTTATTTCTTGCGAAATATATAATATTTTCTTTTTTTCCATAACTTAATTTTCAATTCGCAAATTAATGCACAAAGATACAAAAAATTAATAATTTGTCAAGTGTTTAAAGCCTTTGTTTGTTTTACAAAAAAATTTATTAAGAATATTAGTAGTTTTTTAAGCTTAATGTTATATTTGTATAACTGTATTACACTATCATACTTTGTTAAGTACTTTTGTGTATTATGTTGTGGGGCTTTGCTTTACTTCTGATGTTACTTAATAAAAACTTTAACAATTTTTTCATTCTAATTAAAGATGTTAAAAAAATATAAAGATGAAAATGCTTATGTAAAAGTTGAACTATAGTGCTAATTTTGAACTATAATATTGTAATTTTCAGTATTCCATTTGAAATTTGTCATTTATTAAAGTATAATACCTTATAAAAATAACAATTAATAATTTAAAAAAATGAATATAGTTAGAACTAAAGCTTCTTTGTTAAATTTAATAATGGAGATTAAAAATAATAACAAATCAATAGGTTTTGTACCAACAATGGGGGCATTACATCAAGGGCATATATCTTTAATTAAATGCTCTAGCTCGCAAAACGACTACACAGTTGCCAGCCTTTTTGTCAACCCAACACAATTTAATAATAGTAGCGATTTACAAAAATACCCAAGAACCGAAGAATCGGATTTAAAAAAACTGAAAGATTCTGGCTGCAATATTGTTTTTATTCCTAATGTCGAAGAAATGTACCCTGAAGAAGATACTCGTGTTTTTGATTTTGAGGGAATTGATACTGTAATGGAGGGCAAGTATAGAAGTGGACATTTTAATGGTGTCGCCCAAATTGTTTCTAAACTATTTGATGCAGTGAAACCCGATAATGCTTACTTTGGCAAAAAAGATTTTCAGCAATTAGCAATAATTTCATTTATGGTGAAAAAATATATGCCAGAATCTGGTATTTCAATTGTTGCTTGCAATATTTTTAGGGAAGAAGACGGACTTGCCATGAGCTCTCGAAACATGCTTCTTACAAAAGAACATAGAAATAGTGCGTCGATAATTTATCGTACAATAAAAAAATATTCGGAAAATGCTGATAATTTAAAGCCTTCAGAAATAATAAATAGTATTACTACAGACATTAATGAAACAGGCATTTTTGAAGTTGAATATTTCGACATAGTTAATAATACTAGTTTAATGAGCGTTGACACAATAAAAAAGGGAGACACAACAGGTTGTATTGCTGTTTTTGCTGGCGATGTTAGGCTTATTGACAATATATCTTTTTAAAATATGAAACACCTAAAATTAATTTAGAACACACAAATAAATCATTTTTGCAATATTGCACAAGTAAGTACATCAAGCTATATGCGAATGTCGCATCTAACCTTATATATTATTTATAAACAGATGAATAAGAAAAAAATAATAAATGACCCAGTTTATGGATTTATAAATATACAAACCGATATATTATATGACATAATTCAACATCCATTTTTCCAAAGGCTAAGGCGAATAAAGCAATTAGGATTAACGCATTACGTTTACCCAGGAGCTTCGCATACAAGATTTGACCACGTACTTGGTGCTACACATTTAATGGAATCGGCCATAAAACAATTACAAAGTACAGGCGTAAAAATTACTAACGAAGAAGCAGAAGGAGTATTAATTGCAATTTTAATGCACGACCTTGGGCATGGACCATTTTCGCATACACTTGAACAGAGTTTTGTACAAAACATTTCACACGAAGATATTTCTTTAATGTTTATGCAGCACCTAAATAAAGAATTTGATGGGAAATTAAGTTTAGGAATAGCAATATTTACTAATAATTACAAAAAAGAATTTTTACATAGTTTAGTCTCAAGCCAGCTAGATACGGATCGATTGGACTATTTGAGACGAGACAGTTTTTATACTGGAGTTACCGAAGGCAATGTTGGCTCCGAAAGAATAATTAAAATGCTAAGAATTGTTAATGACCAACTTGCAGTAGAGGAAAAAGGAATATATTCAGTTGAAAAATTTCTAGTAGCACGACGAATAATGTACTGGCAAGTATATTTACATAAAACAGTTGTTGCAGCAGAGCAAATGCTACTTCAAGTAATTAAAAGAGCTAAGGAGCAATCTAAAAAGAAAAAATTATTTGCAACGCCAGCCTTAGGATATTTTTTCAATAATGATTTAAATAAAATTGAAGATTTTAAAGCAACAACTTCAGGAATAAATCCACTAAAAGCATTTGCCGAACTTGATGATAACGATATTATAGTTTCAATAAAAGAATGGAAAAACAGCGACGATACTGTGCTTGCTGAACTTAGTAGAAGAATAATAAATAGAGATTTATTTAAACTTGAAATTCAAATAGAACCTTTTGATGATAGCAAAATTAAGCAGTTAAGAAAGAAAGCATCCAAAATTTATAATATATCAGATGAAGATGCAAAGTTTTTTGTTTTTTCAGATGTAATTAAAAATAAAGCATATAGCTCCGACAACGCATCAAGAATAAATATTTTATTAAAGTCGGGAAAACTTGCCGATATTGCAGTTGCATCAGACATTTCAAACATTTCAACATTATCAGAAACAGTACAGAAGCACTTTTTATGCTACCCCAAAGAGTGCCTAGTATAGTAAAAATAATGTTAAATGATTAGAACTAAGAAAGTTCTTATTTAGAAAGATTAAAAAAAACTTTTTAATTCTTTATAATTAGTTTATTTCATTAATTTTGCACAAATTTGTCTTAATGGAATTTTCAGCAGAAAAAATAGCATCCTTTTTAAAGGGTGAAATAGAAGGCGATAAAAATGTCGTTGTAAATAATATTTCTAAAATAGAAGAAGGAACAGTTGGAACTCTTTCTTTTTTAGCAAATATGAAATATACAGAGCATATTTATCAAACAAAAGCATCAATAGTTCTGGTAAATAAAACATTTAAAGCTGATAAAAAAATATCGGCAACATTAATAAGAGTTGATGATGCATATAAAGCTTTTGCGTCATTATTAGAGCTTTATTCAATGGCAAAAACAGAAAAAACAGGAATATCGCCAAAAGCAAACATAGAAGAATCAGCAAAAATATCTGGAAATGTATATTTAGGCTCAAATGTATATATTGGTGAAAATGTTGTAATAGAGGAGAATGTAAAAATATATCCTAACTCATATATTGGCGATAATTCAAAAATAGGAGAAAACACAACAATATTTTCGGGCGTAAATATTTATTCCGAATCACAAATAGGCAAAAATTGCACAATTCATTCAGGAGTTGTAATAGGAAGCGATGGTTTTGGCTTTGCACCTCAATCGGCAAGTGAATTTAAGAAAATACCTCAAATAGGAAATGTTATTATTGAAGATAATGTTGAAATTGGAGCAAATTCGTGTGTTGACAGAGCAACAATAGGTTCAACCATTTTAAGAAAAGGAGTAAAACTTGATAATTTTATTCAAATAGCACATAACGTTGAAATAGGGGAAAATACTGTTATGGCATCGTTATCTGGAGTTTCGGGTTCAACAAAAATTGGAAAAAACTGTATGATTGGTGGGCAAGTAGGTTTTGCAGGTCATATAAATATAACCGACGATGTTAAAATAGGAGCACAAACAGGAGTTTTGAGTAATATTACAGAAAAAGGTTCAAAATGGCTTGGTACACCTGCTATAAATATGGTCGATTTTTTAAAAGTATCTGTAGTTTTAAAAAAACTTCCTGAAATGAAAAAACAAATAGAAAAATTAGAAAAAATAATCTCAACATTTAACAAAAAGTAGTAAAGAATGTCTGATAAACAAAAAACAATAAAAAAAGGAGTAAGTTTATCTGGAACAGGATTGCACACAGGGCAATTAGTTACAGTTACACTTCTTCCAGCACCTATAAATCATGGTTATAAATTTGTTAGAGTTGATTTTAACGATAGACCAGAAATTAAAGCTTTAGCCGAAAACGTAGTTGATACATCCAGAAGTACTGTTATTGAAGAAAATGGGGTAAAAGTTTCAACAGTCGAGCATGTATTATCTGCACTATATGGTTTAGGACTAGATAATATAATAATTGAAATTGATGGAGCCGAAACTCCAATTTTAGATGGCAGTGCTAAACTTTATGTCGACGCAATACATGAAGCCGGAATTATTGAGCAAGAAGCTGACAAAGAGTATTTTGTTATAAAAAACAACATAAGTTATGCCGACGATGAAAAAGGAATTGAGCTAATGACTTTTCCTGGCGACGAGCTAAGTTTAAATGTTATGATTGACTATGGTTCAACTGTCTTAGGAAATCAGTATGCAACACTAAACTCACTTTCGGAATATGAAAATTGTATTGCTCCATGTAAAACCTTTGTTTTTCTTAAAGAAATTGAAAGATTATATGAGAACAACCTTATAAAAGGTGGCGACCTCGACAATGCTTTAGTTATTGTAGAAAAAGAAAGTAGCCAAGAAGAAATAAACCGTATTGCCGATTTATTTAAAAAAGAACATAGAATATATAAAGGTCAAGGAGTTTTAAACGACGAAGATCTTATTTTCCCAAATGAGCCTGCAAGACACAAACTTCTCGATTTATTAGGAGACTTAGCTCTTTCCGGTACACCACTAAAAGGTAAAATTTTGGCAACAAGAACAGGTCATGCTGCAAATGTAGAATTTGTTAAAAAAATTAGAAGAGAAATTAAACGACGAAAGTCGCAAAATTTTGCACCAGAGTACGATCCAAATAAAGCTCCATTATACGATACAAATGAAATAAAAAGGATTTTGCCTCACAGACCACCATTCTTATTAGTTGACAAAATAATGGAATTGACAGAAAATGAGGTTGTTGGAGTTAAGAACGTAACAATGAATGAGCCTTTTTTTGTAGGTCATTTTCCAAGTGAGCCTGTAATGCCAGGTGTTCTTATTATTGAAGCAATGGCACAAGCAGGCGGTATTCTTGTATTAAATACAGTGGAAGACCCAGAAAGTTATCTTACATATTTCTTAAAAATAGACAAAGTTAAATTTAAGAGAAAAGTAGTACCTGGCGATACACTTATTTTAAAATTAGAACTAGTTTCACCCATAAGAAGAGGCATTGCAAATATGAAAGCTCAAGCTTTTGTTGGCGATGTTTTAGTTACTGAAGGCGAACTAATGGCACAAATTGTTAAAGCAAATAAAAAATAAAATATGAGTAGAGAACTTGCTAATATTCATCCAGATGCAAAAATCGGGAAAAATGTAACGATTGAGCCTTTTGCTACAGTATTAGAAGATACTGTAATAGGTGATGGAACATATATTGGAGCAAATGCCGTAATAATGCAAGGAGCACGTTTAGGTAAAAATGTACAAGTTTTTCCTGGAGCTGTAATTTCAGCAGTTCCTCAAGATTTAAAATTTAAGGGAGAACTTACAACCACACATATAGGAGATAATACTATTATAAGAGAATTTGTTACAATAAATAGGGGAACAGCAGCAAAAGGTAAAACTATTATTGGTGAAAATTGCCTTTTTATGGCATACTCTCACGTAGCACACGATTGTATAATAGGAAATAATATTATTTTCGCAAATGGAGTTCAAGTTGCAGGAGAAGTCGAAGTAGGTAATCATGCTATTTTAGGAGGTTCAACTTTAGTTCACCAATTTACAAAAATTGGAGCACATGTTATGACCCAAGGAGGCTTACATGTTCTTAAAGATATTCCACCTTATGTACTAGCAGCTCGTCAGCCTGCATCATACACAGGCGTAAATTCAATAGGTTTAAGAAGAAGAGGTTTTACTAATGAGCAAATTGATGGTATCAAAGAAATTTATAGAATTGTGTTTTCTGGAGGAATGAATTATACCGATGCTATAAAAAAAATTGTAACAGATATTGCTGATTCAGATTTTAAAACAGAAATTGTAGATTTTTTTAATAACTCTACAAGAGGTGTACTTCCTGCTTATAAAGCATAAAATAAGAACATTTATACGAAAAAAGAGATTTCAGCTAAATTTGGAATCTCTTTTTTTTATAGAAAACATTATTTGAATACAACAAAAAACAATACTTTTATCAAATAAACTTAATATTTATAACGTTTTGCAATAAAATATATATTTATGAAAAATTTAGATTGGTTTGGAAATTGGTATAACAAACAAACTTTAAAAAACGAAGGAACTAAGTTTGATATAAAAATAACTTCCCAAGAAGATTCTGGTTGGGAACTTGTAGTTGATTTATCAAGAACTGAATTTGCTAAAAAGGAATACCAAACTTCATCAAAAAAATCGGAACACAACTTTTACGAAATATTTATTTCAGATAAAAAATTTATAGGCAAAAGTGATTTCTCTAAACTAGATTTTCTTATAGGAAAATTTCGTGAATTTATAGGTGAAGCTGAAATGAAATACAGTATAAAAAAAGACTACTTTTTAACTCAAGATATTCAACGTTTTATTTTTGAGAATGAAAACGATGACTACATTTACTCTCATTATACAGAAAGTAAAGCGTTTGCTGAAAACATTATTAAAAGTGGTTTTGAATTTTTTAACTCATTTGATAAAACTACGGATGAACTAAAAAATGATACAGTTGAATTAAATTATTCTCATTACAGAAGAAAGCCTTATGGTGATTATATTGTAATTATTTCAATTTCAAAAAAACTATATAAATATTATTCCGAGAAAATTTCTCACAAAAAAGAAAGATATATTAGAATTGAAGAAATACTTTGTGAAAAAGACACTTATTATAACGATGGTGACGAAGTTAACACCCTATCAAATAAGTTTGTAAAAGGATTTGTAAATTACAGAACAGGCGAAATTATAAAAAACCCTGATTTTAATTCAGACTTTAACAGCGAGCTGTTTGAAAAACAATTTAAAAAGCTTCTTTAAACCCCTACTCTATTTTATATACAAATCTATTTTACAACAAGCATAATTAATAATATTAACACTAACTTTTAATAAAAACAGCCCGATAATTAACAAATTATCGGGCTATATTATTTATAAATAATACGAAAAATTACTCTCCGTACTTTTCAATAATCTCTTCTTTTGTTTTTCCTAAAATATCAAATTCTTTTCCAATTTTTATAAAAGCATCAGCGGCTTTATCAAGATGTTCCTGAGTATGTGCTGCAGATAGCTGAATACGAATTCTTGCTTGCCCTTTTGCAACAACTGGAAAATAAAATCCAATTACATAAATTCCTTCTGCAAGTAATTTTGAAGCAAAATCCTGCGAAAGTTTGGCATTAAAAAGCATAAGTGCAACAATTGCCGAGTCCGATGGTTTAATTACAAAACCAGCTTCATTCATTCGCTTTTTAAAATAATCGGCATTACTCATTAGTCTGTCTCTTAGCTCAGTAGAACTACTTAACAAATCAAAAACTCCAAGTGCTGCTCCAACAATTGCTGGTGAAAGTGAGTTTGAAAACAAATATGGTCGTGAACGCTGACGTAAAAGTTCAATAATTTCTTTTTTACCTGTTGTAAAACCGCCCATTGCTCCGCCTAATGCTTTTCCTAAAGTACTTGTAATAATATCAACTCTATCCATTACATTATGGTATTCATGAGTTCCTCTACCAGTTTTACCAATAAAACCAGAAGCATGACTATCGTCAACCATAACAAGAGCATCATATTTATCAGCTAAATCACAAATTTCATTAAGCTTAGCAATATCACCGTCCATTGAGAAAACACCATCTGTAACAACTATTCTAAATCTCTGAGCTTGTGCTAATTTAAGTTGGCTTTCTAAATCTTCCATATTGCCATGCTTATATCTGTAACGAGATGCTTTAGACAAGCGAACACCATCAATAATTGAAGCATGATTAAGTTCATCAGAAATAATTGCATCGCCTGCTACGAATAATGGCTCAAAAATTCCACCATTTGCATCAAAAGCAGCTGCATAAAGAATAGTGTCTTCCATACCAAAGAATTTTGAAATATTCTGTTCAAGTTCTTTATGAATATCCTGTGTTCCGCAAATAAATCTTACTGACGACATACCGTAGCCATGACTATCTAATGCTTTTTTTGCAGAATTAACTGAAACTGGGTGAGACGAAAGCCCTAAATAATTATTGGCACAAAAATTAATTACAGATTCGCCTGTATTTAAAGTAATTTCGGCATCTTGAGCACTTGTAATTACTCTTTCATTTTTGTATAAACCTGCATCCTTAATTGATTGTAATTCAGCAGTTAAAAAGTCTTTTAATTTTCCGTACATGCTTAAAGTTTTATATTTATAATTTTTGTCAAATTTAGTAAAAATTTTAACTAAGTTATAAAAATATTGTTGCTTAAATTAATGTTTAAAATCATATAAAAACAATTTCTCTGCAACTTATAAAATTAATACAAATGACAGCCTAATTATTCAGAGGCTAGTATATTAAAATAGAATTTACTTCCTATATTTACTTCACTTTCAACCCAAATTTCTCCACCATGTTTCTCAACAAAATCTTTGCAAAGAATTAACCCTAGTCCTGTTCCCAATTCATTTTCAGTTCCTTTTGTGGATGCACTAGCAGTAAAATCAAACATTTTCAATTGCCTTTCCTTTGAAATCCCAACGCCATTATCTTCAATTAATATTTCTATTTTTTTTAGATTGTTAATTATTTTAAAATATGCATTTATTTTTATTTCACCTCCTTGAGGGGTAAATTTTATTGCATTTGATATTAAATTTCGAATAATTGTTGACAACATATTTTCATCAGCTATTACATTTATCTCTTTAGAAATTTGATTTATCAATGTAAGATTCTTACTAATCGCAGTTTGTTTAAGTAATTCAATTGCATTTTCAGTTATTAAAAAGAGATTGTTGTTTTTTGGTTCAAACTCAATATTACCACTTTGTGAACGAGACCAAATAAGTAAATTTTCAAGTAATTTAAAAGCATTTTGCATTGAGTTGTGCATTATTCCAATAAAATTTTTTGATTCTTCTGCTGTATAGTCGTCAAAGTTTTCAATTAATAATTGAGAAAAACCAAGCATTGAATTAAATGGACTTCGTAAATCATGTGATATTATTGAGAAAAAACGGTCTTTTGTTGCATTTGATTCTTCCAGTTCTGCTGTTTTTTGAAGAATGTTTTCTTGTTGTAATATTATTTCTTCATTTTTTTGGCTTAAATCTTCATTTTTAATAAGGACTTCATTATAGAGTTGCTCTGTTTTTTGTTTCTCAAGCTTGAGCAAATAACTTGATTTAAAAATATTATAATTTAGTTTATTTTGTATTCTGTTTACTGCAAACCCAAATACAATAATCGGATACATATTTGCAATTGCAATGTATTGTTCCTTATTCACATCGAAAAAGAAAATTAAGATTGAACCAAAAATCAATGTTGGTAATAAATACATTAAAATTGTCCTAATTAAACTTGCTTTTATCTCTAATGAAATTAGAAAAACTGCGAGTATCACCGAGGATACTACAGCAGCAAGTGAACCATCGTTTAAATGGATAATACATTTAGCAAGTGTCATTACAAATATACTTACTATAAGAATATTATATATTTTACTTTTTAAAGGTTTAAATTTCTCTTTTGTGAATAATTGAAGAACTAAGAGTATTATCGCAATAATTAAAGGCAGTAATCTAGTATAAAAAGCGTGTATATTATTTCCTAAATCTTCTCGTATATACAAGTCTGAATATGAGTAGTATAACAAGAGTAATATTACTATTATTAGTTTTATATATAAGTTTTTTGTAACAATATCTGATAAATAGATTTTGTATTTTTCTTTAATTATTTGATTCTCTTGAGTTTTCATCGTTTCTAATTATTTTCTTATTAAACTCCATAATTAATATTTCTATATAAGATTGAAGTACTAATCTATTATATAAATAACAAAAAACTATTTATTAATAAATTAACAACTAAACTACAAGAACTATTTATATTAAGAAATAAGACTAGTAACCCCAAACTACAAGCCTGTATAAAACATAATCCCCAAAAATCATATAAAACCTAAAATGACATTCCCATAACCCAGTAAACACTTTTTGTTTCAGGATTAGTTGATATTTGTACTGATAATGGTACAGAAAAGCTGTCGGTAATTTTAATTTCTTTTACAACTTTTACTCCAACATGTACTAATCCAGCATTTTCGCCATAATATCCATTTTCGCCAATATACCCTGTTAATAAATCGAGTTCTGCTGCCGAAGTTAAATTAGCACCAATAAAAGGAGAAAATTCAACTCCATTAATTTCGCCCGTGTAACCAAGTTCAATATAAGATGAATACTTTATACCAACAGATTCGTTAAAATTTGGTGAATCTACATTACTTTCAATTTTTAATACATCATCACCGTAAAAATTAACTGCAAAAAGCAAACTTAATGGTAAATTTTCTGTACCATTAAAAGAAAGATCTGCCTCTAAAATATGCCCTGTTGTATTTTCATTATAATCAAAATAATCGGCTCCTATACCTGGGAAATAGTAATCAAAAATAAATACAGAAAACATATCGTCTGCAAAATTAGCTCCCAAATAAATATCAAATTCTTGAAATGAGTTGTTTCCTGCAAGACCTGTTGATCCAAAAAAACCAAAAGCTATTGGACCTGCACTTAATTCAACAAAAGGTTGTAATGCAGGAACATTCTGACCAAACTGAGCTCCTCTCCACACATATTTACTAATAACATCAGCTCCCAAATCTAATGAGAACAAACTTTCTTCTGTTTCTTGCGAAAAAGCTGTAGTTGCAATAAGTATTATTCCAACTAAAATAGTAAGTGTTTTTTTCATAATATTAGTTTTAAAATTGTTAAATTAATTAGCACCCCAACTATCTCGATCAAGGCTTCTGTATTGTATTGCTTCTGCTATATGCTCTGACAATATACTCTCTGCATTAGCCAAATCGGCAATTGTTCGTGAAACTTTTAATATTCTATCGTAAGCTCTAGCTGAAAGTCCCAATCTCTCCATAGCGTTCTTCAATAAAGATACACTATCAGCATCTAATAAACAAAATTTACTCATCATTTTAGAGGACATTTGTGCATTACTATGAACATCGGTATCCTCTTTAAATCTTTCTTCTTGAAGATTACGAGCACCTATAACTCTTTTCCTAACAACTTGGCTACTTTCACCAGATTCTGATTCGGATAATTTCCCAAAAGGGACAGGAACTACTTCAATGTGAATATCAATTCTATCTAACAACGGACCCGATATTTTGTTCAAATAACGTTGCACTGTTCCTGTAGAGCAAACACATTCTTTTTCAGGATGGTTATAGTAGCCACAGGGGCATGGGTTCATTGATGCTACCAACATAAAACTTGCTGGATAGTCAACTGTAAATTTTGCTCTAGAAATTGTAATCATCCTATCTTCCAAAGGCTGACGCATTACTTCTAAAACTGTTTTTTTAAATTCAGGTAATTCATCCAAAAATAATACTCCGTTATGAGCCAAAGAAATCTCACCAGGTTGAGGAAAGCTACCACCTCCAACAAGTGCAACATCACTAATAGTATGGTGAGGTGCTCTAAATGGTCTTGTTGTTACTAAAGATGCGTTCTTTTCAGTTTTTCCTGCAACTGAGTGTATTTTAGTTGTTTCAAGTGCTTCTTGTAAAGATAAAGGTGGAAGTATTGTAGGTATCCTCTTAGAAATCATTGTTTTACCTGCACCTGGAGGACCAATCATTATAATATTATGACCACCTGCAGCAGCTATTTCTAATGCTCTTTTAACATTTTCTTGACCTTTAACTTCTGAAAAATCTATATTAAATAAGTTAGAATTATCAAAGAATTCTTTACGGGTATCAACAACGGTTTTTTCTAATTCCTTTTTTCCTTCAAAAAATTCTATAACATCAATAATATTATCAACACCGTAAACGTCAAGATTATTAACAACAGCAGCTTCTCTTGCATTTTCTTTTGGAAGAATAAAACCTTTAAAATCCTCGGCACGAGCTTGTATGGCAATAGGCAAAACTCCTTTTATAGGATGAATTGTTCCATCCAATGATAATTCTCCCATTATAATATATTTGGAGACCTCCTCAGATTTCATTTGTTCCGAAGCTGCTAAAATTCCCATAGCAATGGTCAAATCGTAGGCAGATCCTTCTTTTCGAATATCAGCAGGTGCCATATTAATAACGACCTTTTTTCCCGGAATTTTATAACTATATTGTCGCAAAGCAGACTCAATTCGCTGCTGGCTTTCCTTTACTGCTGCATCTGGTAAGCCTACCAAATAAAAATTTGCTCCTCGCGAAATATTAACCTCTACAGTAATAGTTGTTGCATCAACACCTTGTACTGCACTACCATAAGTCTTTACAAGCATTATATAAATTTATTTGTATCGTTTAAAAAACGTTGTTTTCTATAATTTCTACTAAAGAATGTATTATTTTTATATGCATTTCTTGAATTCTATCCGAATATCCTATATGTGGAACTCTAATTTCTATATCAATTAAATCTTTAAGTTTACCGCCATTGCCTCCTGTTAAAGCGATAGTTACAATTCCTTTTTCTTTTGCTTTTTTTACTGCATTAATAACATTTGGTGAGTTTCCACTTGTTGAAATAGCAAGTAAAACATCACCACTATTCCCCATACTCTCAATAAATCTTGAAAAAACAAAATCGTAGCCAAAATCATTCGCAGCACAGGTTAAAAAGCCCTGATCAGAAATTGCTAAAGCAGGAATTCCAGCTCTATCTTCCCGAAAACGTCCCGTAAGTTCCTCTGCAAAATGCATTGCATCGCTCATAGAACCGCCATTTCCACATGAGATTATTTTGTTACCCTGTTTTATTGCTCTAACCATCTCCTGCCCTGCCCTCACTATTGAATCAATATTTTTTTCATCACTCATAAATTTGTTTAACAATTCAGAGGCTTGGGTAAAATTATTTTTTATTATTGATTTCATTAAAATAGTTTGCTTACAATTATAAAGTATTATTATGTAAAAATATAAAATTACTAGTTTAAACAAACCCCTAATCCATAATTATTAATAAAATAATTCAATCAACAACATAACACTTTGTATATCAACATTGTACTTATGCAAATAAAATAGTTATATAATAGTAAATACTTAGAAATAGCCTGTATCAATCATACAATAGACTCTTAATCAATCGATAAACAGACTCATTCAATTTTAGAATTATACATATTATTCCTAATTTAACTTTTGTTGCTCAATAAATAAGTGAAAGAAAACATAAGTTTACCCCAAATACATAGTTTGGTACAATTTATGCTAACTATAGATTATGAAAAGAATATAAATCTTTAATTATTTAAAATTAAATATGTATTTTTGTAAGTTACATTTGTAAAAAAGAGTTACAAACTTGACAGTCAGCCTATTAAGCATAACAGGCCACAAAAGTAACATTAACTTTACATTATTAAATATATAATTTAATATAAAACATGTTTTAAAAACATTTATCAAAAAAAAATACTAATGAAAATTGCAAATTTCATTTTATTGGTACGTTTTTTGGAAACAAATAAATAGAACGAAAATTTTATAACTAAATACATTTATCAAAATGGAAAACACGATTAGAGTAGAAAGAGCAAAGAAAAAAATCACACAAGCAGAATTAGCTGAAAGAGTGCAAGTTTCAAGACAAACAATACATGCCATTGAAACAGGAAAATTTGTGCCGTCAACGGTATTAGCACTAAAGATTGCTAAATTCTTTAATATTAAGTTAGAAGACTTATTCAAATTAGAAGACTCTGACTTAAAGAAATAATTAATTACCTTTGCATTAAATAAATGTATTTAAAATGAATGCAAAGTTAAAAGACAAAGCTTACGATATAATATTTGAAGCAGACACCAATGCCGGTAGAAACTTTGATGTTGGATTATTAATTGTGATTGTATTAAGCATTATTATTGTAATGCTTGAGAGTGTTCCTTCTATAAAAAAGGACTACGAATCGCTACTAAAAGCAACAGAATGGGTTATTACTGGTATTTTTACGCTCGAGTATTTAACAAGAATTCTTATTGTTAAAAAACCTCTAAAATATATCTTTAGCTTTTTTGGGATTATAGACTTATTATCTATTATGCCAACATTTCTAAGCCTATTTATTGGTGTTAACCACGGGCTTACTGTTATTAGAGCTCTTAGGTTATTAAGAATTTTCAGAGTTCTTCACCTACCAAAATACTTAAATGAAAGTAGAACTATTGCGTTAGCTTTGGTTAAAAGTAGGCACAAAATAAGTGTATTCTTTTTTACTATAGTTGTATTAGTTTTAATTATAGGCACAATAATGTATCTTGTTGAAGGAGAAAAAAGCGGATTTACAAGTATTCCTCAAAGCGTATATTGGGCTATTGTTACTATAACCACCGTTGGATACGGTGATATTGCTCCTGTTACAGTTATGGGTAAAGTTATTGCAAGTTTTATGATGATTATTGGTTATGCTATAATCGCTGTTCCTACAGGAATTATTACTGCCCAACTAACAAATACGAAAGAAGATGATGACCTTGCAGCCAGAGTTTGCCAAAACTGTTTTAACGAAGGACACACCGATGATGCAATATACTGCAAACACTGTGGTGGAATTTTGGACTAATCTTAAATCACTCCAAATAAATTTATAAGACCAATTTAAAATAGCTTTTAAATTAATCTTCTAATTTTCGTAAATAATTTTACTAGAAGTAGTGCAATTAAACCAACAGATATACCAAGAATAACGTCTCCAATAATGGATGGTATATTATTAAGTAAATCATGTAAGAAATGAATATTATGAGTAAAAATACCACCTGAAACTAAAATTAGGGCTACAGTTCCTAAAATTGATAAACCTTTAATTACTATAGGTAAGGCCTTCACTAATAATCGCCCTGTATTTCTTAAAACTGCCGTTTTCTTATTTATTAATTTATAACCAATATCATCCATTCGTACAATTAATGCAACAATACCATATACACCAATTGTAGCTACAATAGCAATTATTGTTACAACAGGTATTTGAACTGAAAGGTCTTTTTCCACAACTGTACTAAGTGCAATTATTACAATTTCTATTGACAAAATAAAATCTACAAGAATTGCTGATTTTATTTTCTTTTTCTCCAGCACCTTTAGTTCCTCTTCGGAAAACTTTATAACTTCAAGAATATTCTCTCCATGAGTGTGAGGAAAAAAGTATTCGTAGATTTTTTCAACACCTTCATAAGCCAAATAAACACCACCGAGCAATAATATAGGTATAATTATCCATGGTAAAAAAGCACTAAGAAGAAAAGCTAACGGAAGAATAATTAATTTATTTAGAAAAGAACCTTTAGTTATTGCCCACAAAACTGGCATCTCCCTAGAAGAAAGAAATCCTGAAGCTTTTTCGGCATTAACAGCCAAGTCATCTCCTAATATAGCTGCGGTTTTTTTTGTTGCTATTTTAGTCATTGATGCAACACTATCCATTAGTGTAGCAATATCATCCAACAATGCAAAAAATCCTGAAATCATCTTTTATTTTTTATTAATTATTAAACGAACCTATTTTATTCAAAAGAAATGTCTAAGACCTATTTAATGCCTGCACAGAGCGTTAGTCGAAGTAGTGCTTACGCACTTGTACAAAGTTTAATTAATCAGCAATTTACAAATAAGTAAATATGGTGAAACTTTTGTAAGACAACTAAGCTCTATTTTATTCAACTTTTATAATCTTTTTTGTTTGAACTTTATCATTATAATAAATTCGCAAAACATACATTCCTGAATTCATTTCAGACATATCAATATTAATAATGTTAGAATTAAATTTTTCTGTCATCAATAGTTTTCCTGTAATTGAAAATATTTGTGCTGTACAATTTCCTCTATAATCATTCATTTGTACTTTCAATATATCATTTACAAGAGTATTACAGTAGAAAGTTTCATTTTCAAATAAATTATTTGCAACACTTATTGTTTGGTCAAGATTTAACTCCAGTGTAACAGGCAAATGATCCGACATGTTATAAAGAGCATTCACAACTTCGGTAGAGACACTTCCATTATAACCATCATTCACTGCATCGTTAAAATGATTTCCATCCTGCCCTATTGTTTTGTATGAATTATATTTATACTCTACCTGCTTGTTTCCATATTTAATATCATCCGAAATAAGTATTATATCAAATCTATCATCAAGACCTCCCGTAATTGCACATCCGTTTGATGTTGTATGAGTCGATTGGGTATGATAGTCGGCATAATCATAATTATTATGCCACTCACCACTTTGGTCAATAGGGTCGTAAAATCTATAATCGCTATTGGAATAGGTTAATAGGTTTTGATAGCCAGCCTCATCAGCAGAATAAAAATTAAAATCGCCTAGTAAAACATAATTCCCAACATCATAAGAACTACCTTCTAATGTAGAGAGCAATGTTGTAGTGGCATCATCTCTATCTTCAACATCATCGGCATCGCTTCCTGCTTTTAAGTGTGCCGATATAAATGTAATAAAAATTGTATCGTTAGTCTGAGCTAAATCCTCAGATTTAACATACATTTTAAAAAAATTTATAATTCTTGGATATACATATTTAACTCTATGGCTAACAAGCCCTAATTTCCGTGAATCATAATAAATCATATTAATAATATCACTCCCCTCGGCATTTGCTCTTGACCACCACCATTCACCATTTGCTTCTAAAGCATTTTCAAGTAAATAATCTGCATAATAAACATCTTCATCAAGTTCATTAACACATAGCACATCAATTTTAGGACTCATTGACGACATAATTGTTTGAAGTGCAATATTTTTATCATTAATATTATTTGTTGAGCTACTACAATCATAATGAGTACCTCCATAGTAAAGTAAGTTATATTGCATAACTCTTATCGTTGATTGCGAAAAGGCATAAGTACTCGTAAAAAGCACAATAATTAATAAATATTTTCTCATTCTGTTTTTTTAAAATTGTAAATCTTTTTTTAAGCAGACAAAGAATTCTACTGTGAAAAAACCAAATTAATATTAGATGAAATTATTAAAATGTTTCTATTTATCTTTTTCAGAAGCATCAAGGTTCATTCCTAGTGTTCCTATTAATCTATCAATTCCATTAAAAAGATACTCAATACCGTAACCTGCAATAAAAGCAAAACCGGCTGTTGATAACGATTCAAGAAAAGAAATTTGCTGATTTTCTATATCACCCCATAATAAACCAACGATTAATCCTGCAATAGCTCCTAAATGAATTCTTAATGAATATTTTATATTTGAAAATTGCGAAAAAACTCTATTTTTAATATCGGGGACTAAACCTCTAAGAACAAATACAAACCCACCTATTAAACCATATAATAATGGCAAAATATATAATTGTAAAATTTGAGTAAAATTTTGGGCTTCTTGTACGACATTTATATATTCAACTTTTTGAGAAGTTGCTGCATCATTGCTTCCTGGAGGACCTCCGCCTGGTCCTGAAATTTGTCGTGCTACAGCCTCTACTTCTGCATCAGAATCTTCTGTTGTTGTACTCTTTCCCAAAAGTCTGTTTAATGAAGTTAATTTCCGAATTGTATATACCCAAGGCTTTAAAAGTTCAATACTTCCTCTTTTTTCATCATCGAGTTTTCCCTTTTCGCTTTCAAGCCTATAACGCTCTAATATAGCCCTTTCATTTGTTTCATCTGCTTTAATTAGAAGTTTTACCTCACCTATTCTAAAATCTATTTCGGTAATTCGTTTATTACTCATTTGAATGGTGTTTAAAAGAGTATTTCCTTTTAATGTAAACACTTGAACAATAAGCATTACTACTATCCAAAATGAAGTTAAAGTTAAATAACGTTGAACAGAACGTTTTGAGAATGAGGACTTCAATTTTATTTTAAATATTTTTTGGAATAAGTTAGGTCTTGTAATTTTTCGTATTTTCGTTGCTCTTAAACTATCTATTGATACTGGCTGTACCATTTTAGACAAGTTTTTATAAGCCATCCAAAATTTAATTTCAATTTCGTTATCCCATACATTTTTTTCATTGCACTGTTTTGCTGCAATTAGTGTTTCTACCCAATCTTCTCTAATATCAAGACCTGTTTCTGTTGCAAAATTCAACAATAACTCAGAGTTTTCAACAGCACTAGATAATAACAATGAAGAATCGGCATGACTCTTACTATCGGCAATAACTTCCATAAATAGAATAATTAATTATAAAAAAACAAAAACTTCGCTAAAAATACGAAGTTTTTGTTAAAAAGCCTTTACTTTTCTCTAAATTTCTAGTTTACATATATCTGAAACCTAGAAATATCACCAAATTTTATTATTTGACCATCTGCTTTTGACACAACTTGTACTTCCCACCAGCCATGTCTGATATTGCCTCGAGACGATAAAGTTGTAAAAGTTTTATCGCTAGAACTAGTATTTGCATTGTAAGAGACTGTATATGAATCCATAAATTCTTTTTGAGTTACATAATAGTAAAACCATTTGAATTCAAACTTTAATTGCTCTTGCGAGTACTTCTTTAAAAGTGATTTATCAAAATGTAATTTCAAACTTAATTTTTGAGGTGTAGTAATTCCTTCTTTATAAGCTTTTTCTAAAGAAATAGATTTTCCATCAACAACCCACTCTGCATAAGTGGGAGTTATTTGTGCATTCACAGTATTTATATAGCTAAAAGAAATTAATAATGTAGCCAATAATATTAACGCTGTTTTTTTAAGTAGATATTTTTTCATTTTCCTGTATTTTTATGATTCTATAATAAATAAGTCAAATTCTATACCACAAAAACTATTTTAGGTAAACTATTTTTTTTGTGAAACGTTTTTGTCCTGAAATTATCTCCCAAAAATAAACACCTTCGGTAAAAATACTCTTATTTGGAGTAAAACTTACAATATAATCTCCTGGAGTTTTTATTGTATCTTTAATTACTAATTGTATTACTTTGCCAGCATTATCTATTATATTTATAGAAACCAACTCTTTCTTTTTAACAGTATATTTTAAAGTATTTTCATCACTAAATGGATTTGGAAACGATTTCATATTATAAAAATCATTTGCTGTTTTTTCTATTCCTAATTCATTAAAATCAATTACAGATGTAATAAGCGAGCGAGATGTACCATCGGCACGTATCCAAATAGGATGCACAATATTATTATACGCGGTTATATTTGTATAGTCGCCAAAAAAGATTCCTGCATCTGGCAAAAATGGTGTTTCACTAATTTTGACATTTTCAAACGAATCTCCCCCATCCTGAGAAATTGCCATATACACATCTGTATTATTATTAGTGTAATTTCTTCTGTCATAAAAAATAATATAAACAAAACCTGTAATAGGGTCAATTGTCATCCATGTAAAAAACTGTTGTTTTCCAGAAGCATCATCATTTACACGAAAAGGCTCAGACCATGTACTTCCTTCATCCATCGATTTAACAATCCAAACATCAGTATCCTCCGTGCCATTTCGCTGGTCGGTCCAATTTATATAAATTGCTCCATGATTTTCACTTCCCGAAGTATCGCACATTATAACAGGCAAACCATTTGCTCTATTTATTCCTGGAATATCATAAGTCCAACCATCAATAAAATCGCAAATATCTATATCATTTTCTAACCAAGTATTTCCATTGTCATAAGATTTATCAAACATAATTGCTAACGAACCATCGACTCTTTGTCCTGCCCACGAAACATAAACGTTACCATTAACGCCAACTGCTGGTACAGCTCCTTCAACTGTATAATCATTATCAAGGCAATTTCCAGCTGTTTTATTTATCCGCATTGCTTCTGACCAAGAACCACCTTCATCTTCCGACTTAGAAAACATAATATATGAGCTATCATTTGAATTTGCACTTCCATAAGCATCAAACTCCGTCCATGTTAAATAAATAAAGTTATTATTTTTATCAATAGAGGCCCATTCTTTATCTTGATCTTTTGTTCCATTTAAACCTGTAAAAGAACCATTGTTCCACGTAGTTCCGGCATCAGTAGATTTCTGGCAAACAATTCTATCTATCCAGTTTCCTACATCGGGGTTTGAAAGATGAAAAAAATAAAAATCACCATTATTATCGGTTATCACACAAGGATCACCCCAAACACCATAGGTAGAAGTTAGGGTTTGCCGTGTCCACGTATTACCACCATCATTTGAATTAAAACAAAAATTCAAGTTAGTACCAACCACCAATTCTTGCGGATTATAAACATTAACTACAATAGATGGTTCGCTTGTACTCCCAGTATTATCAATAACTATATTAGTAATTTGAGCAAAAAGCCCATTTGAGAATATCAAAATAAGAAAAGTTAAGACCGAAGCTTTCATAAAATCAATTTTATCAGGTTAAAATTCAAATTTAACACATTTTTTTTAAAAAAATAAAAATAGTATCTTTGTATAAAATCAGATAATATGGATGCAACATTAAATATAAAACTAAAACTAAACCAAAGACTAGCCCTATTCCTGCAACTAGATAAAAATAAGCGTACTTTAATCTTTTAAGAATTTTCTGATGAATGGCTTACATACCAGGGCTTAACTAACGCGGCTCCTTTAAGTTTTAACGAATATAATAAAAAGCTAGAACAGGGTAACAATGATTATAAAAATGGCGATTTTATAAGTCACGAACAAATGCGTAATGAAATAGCAAAATGGAAAAATCAAAAAATCTAGTTTGGTCTATTAGTACAAATCTCGACCTGAGAAATATTTATGGCTATTATTCTCAATTCTCAACAAATATTGCTAATAAAATTATTAACCGTATTTTTGAAAAAGCATCTATTCTTAAAAATACTAATGCTAACAAAATTAGGCAAATAAACGAATACAACAGTAATTACAGACGATTAATAAGTGGAAACTATAAAATATTTTATAAAGTAAATACTGAAGAAATTCTAGTTGTAAGAATATTTGATAGCAGACAAGACCCTAAGAAATCAATTTTAGTAGAATAATCCTTATTCTTCCTACGTTTTGTATCCTAATGACAAATATTGTTTTTCGTGAAAATATCAAATTAATATTTAAACATTTTAATTATGCAACAAACTTTTTTTACATAACCCTCTCTTAATCAATAAATATCACCATTTAATACAAATACATTCAAAAAGAGAAAACCCTCTTAAATCACTCAAAAACACGCTTTTACGTCATTTGCATTAAATTTCAACAAATTCAAGAACAAAAACTAATCATATATACCTAATAATCAGTAAATACGAGCTAAAAGGAACCTTATTAATTAAAATAGGGAAAAAAACGTACTATCTCTTATTTAAGAGTTAATGCCTCTTACCCTCACAATATATTATAAAGCAAGCTATGCAAAACCAATTGCTTGGTACATTTTTATACCCTGAGGATTTTGAAAACCCTCAAGGTATAAAGACCAAAAACAAAAAAAAATCACCTCATTTAAGCTAAGTTCAACAAATATTCCATAATTTTAACGTTTTTATTTTATTAACAATAAACATAAACTATGAAATTAGTATTTGCAACCCATAATTTAAACAAGCTACAAGAAGTTTCTCAAATAGTTGGTTCAAACTTCGAAATTACAAGCCTAGAAGATATAAACTGCAACGAAGACATTCCTGAAACTCAAGACACAATTGAAGGTAATGCGTCGCAAAAATCATTTTATGTTTTTAATAAATTTGGCTACAATTGCTTTGCCGACGATACAGGACTTGAAATAGAAGCTCTTGATGGCAGACCTGGAGTTTACTCGGCAAGATACGCCGGTGAAGGCTGTAATTTTGAAGACAATGTAGTTAAAGTTATGAAAGAACTAAAAGGCGTAACAAACAGAGCTGCACGATTTAAAACTGTAATTTCTTTAATTATTAATGGTAAAGAGTATTTATTTGAAGGAATTGTTAATGGCAAAATAATTGAACAAGAAAAAGGTGATAGTGGTTTTGGATACGACCCAATTTTTATGCCCAATGGTTACAACAAAACTTTTGCAGAATTATCGTCAGCAGAAAAAAATAAAATTAGCCACAGAGGAATTGTAACAAGAAAATTAGCAAATTTTCTTGAAAACTTGTAATAAATACCTATTATTTATTGTTATAGAAAAATAAATATCGAAAATATCTTAAATATGAAAATTTCATTCAGTAAGGCTTTCTTTTCAGCAACAACATTTATTATTTTATTTACTACACAGCTTGTAAATTCGCAAATTGCTGTAAACACATGGCGAACACATTTTTCTTACGACAATATAATAAGTATTGCTGATGCAGGCAATATAGTTTATGCCGCAAACGAGCTAAGTCTTTTTTCTTACGAAAAAGCAGAGGGCTATATTGAAAAGCTTAATAAAGTAACAAACCTATCCGATGCAGGAATAAGTTTTATTAACTATAATAAAAAATCTAATAGCCTTTTTATTGCATATTCAAATTCCAATATAGATATTATTAAAAACGATACAATTTTTAATTTTTCGGAAATAAAAAGGAAACAAATTAATGGTAACAAAAGAATCAACAATGTTGCTTTTAAAGGCGACACTGCTTATTTAGCCTGTGCTTTTGGAATTGTTTTATTCGACACTAAAAACTTAGAATTTATTGACACTTACTATATTGGCGAAGATGCTGCTATGATTAATGTCAACAAAATCACCTATACCGATACTCATTTATATGCAGCAACTTCAAGCGGAATATATTATGCCGATTTTTCTGTATTAAATATTGCTGATTACAGAAATTGGGTAAAAATGACTGATATTCCAACCCCTGACTTTAGTTGTAACGAAATAGAAAGCAATGGAGATATTATTTATATATCTCAGACTCAAGATGAAACAGGAAAAACGATAGTCTATAAATATGATAATTTCACCACAACAATATTTGATTCCGAACTTAATTGGTTACATTCAATTGATAAAAACAACGATTTAATTACATTTTGTAACGATGGAAAAATTAAGGTATATAATAAATACGAAAACATTGAATTAAGTACCGGATGGTATTCATTTGAAGACACATCTACATGGTTAAAAGCAAATTATGCAATTACAGATGATGACAAAAACTTATGGATAGCTGATAAGAGATTTGCCTTAGTCGGAAAAATTTATCAAAAAAAGACATACAGTATAAAACCCAATGGGCCACGAAAAAACTTTATTTCAAAATTAATATATGCCAACAATAAAATATATGCAACATCAGGCTCAGGCACAAGCCAAAGCTGGGCTGTTCCAGAGTATTTTATTTTTGAAGAAGAAGAATGGTCGTCATATAAATTAAATGAAGAGAATGTTTTTCAATTCTACCCAATTGCTGTACATCCCGACAACCCTAACCGTTTATTTTTGGGCAGCTGGACAAAAGGGATATATGAATTCATTGACAACAAGCTTGTTAACAACTACAACGATGCAAATAGTAGTTTGCAAAACTATTCTGGCTACACACGTATTAATGATTTAATATTCGACAATAATAAAAATTTATGGGTAGCAAATTGGTATGTTGGAAAACCCATTTCGGTTTTAACAGACGAAGGAAATTGGCACAGTTATAATTTCAATGGGCAATTAAATAACAAAATAATAACAGGTATAACCCTTATGAGTAACAATACAAAGTGGTTAAAGATAGGGCAGAACTCAGGGATTTTCGCTTTTAATGATAACGATACACCTGAGAATGAAGACGATGACCAATATAAAAGTTTCTATCCTATAACATCCGAAGGCGAAGTTGTTTCTCAAAACATATACTCAATTGCCGAAGATTTAGACGGGAATGTATGGGTTGGTACTGACAATGGAGTTGTAATATACTATAACCCAGACGATATTTTTGAAAACAACCTTACAGCCGAAAGAGTTCAACTTACATCTTATGGCAAAGACACAACAGAGCAATATCTTTTATCAACCGATATGGTAACAAAAATTGCTATTGACGGAGCAAACAGAAAATGGATAGGTACACAAAGCTCGGGTTTATTTTTAGTTTCAGAAACAGGAAAAGAAGAGATTCATAATTTTAATGTAAATAACAGTCCCCTACTCTCAAACACAATTTACGACATAGCAATAGACCCAAAATCTGGTGAAGTTTTTATAGCAAATGCCGGAGGAATTGTTTCTTTTAGAAGCGATGCTACAAAAGCTCCTGATTATTTTGAAAATGTTTACGTTTTCCCAAACCCAGTACGCCCAGACTATACAGGAAAAATAACAATTACAGGACTTGCACAAAATGTGAATGTTAAAATAACAGACATTTCAGGTAACTTAGTATTTGAAACCAAAGCACTTGGAGGACAGGCAATTTGGGATGGAAATACATTAAGCAATCGAAGAGTTAGCACAGGAGTATATATGATTTTTTGTACAAACACTGACGGTTCTCAAACCTTTGTAACAAAATTACTATTTATTAATTAGAGTCTGTCTTTAAAATCTCTAAATATTCTAATTATTGTCATTTCGACTGGCAGGAAGAAATCTTAATGCCCTAGCTAATAGCGAAGAAGATTTCTCAATTTTGAAAAAAAATTATCGAAATGACATAAATGACGACTTTTTGGACAAACACTAATTTGGCAGATTTTCATAACTCGTAACCGATAACTTTTTTTTATTATCGTTTAAAATCCCCCTAACCCCCTTAAAAGGGGGAATTATTCTCTGCAACATATAACAGAATATACTTAAACATATTCCTTTGCTCGATAATTCGTAAAAAAAATATTGATTATTAAAAGTATTATAGCTCGCAACTCGTAACCCGAGTATCAACTATAAATTTGCCTTAAAATATCCAGCGATTTAATTTTGCCTGGCTTATCAAGATGAATATTACAGTAATCAATTAATAATTCTATTGTATTACTCCTTAACGATTTACCAACAACTAATTTATGTGAATCTTCAATTTCGATATTAAATAATTTATAAAAAAACTCACTCTGTATTTCATCAGCAAAATCGGTATGTAAAGGTCGTCCTACAATAAATTTACCAGCATGAAAATCGAATATTTTTTTACTCTCCGAATAAGTATTTTCAGGATGAATACCCAAATATATTAACATTTTAAAAAGCATAACAACATGAAAATTTGCGATACTCTCAGCCGTCTCATCTAAAACATTTATTGTATTGCTCAAGAACAGGTAAAGCTCAATATCTTTATCATCTTCTTTTAAAGTTTTATTAATAAACTCGCTTAAAAACAGCGATGTAGTTTTTTTAATATGCGAAAAAGGAATACTTTTAAAAGGAATTTTCAACGAAAACTCTTTCATTTTCTGAAAATTAGACGATTCTTTATAATTTAATTCAATATTTAGTATATATAAAGGCTGGAGGAGGCTTACTTTAGTTTTAGAAGCCTTGGAATTACTTATATATATCATAAAAGTTAATTTGCCAAAATCTTTAGTTAAAATGGTGCAAATAATACTTTTATCATTATATTTAATTCTATTCAATACTATTCCCTCTGTCTTTTGTAGCATTTATGATTTTTTGTAAAAGTAAAAAGTTATTTTAATTAAATAAACTTTTGTCAGAGAAAAATAAAGAACTAACTTTGCAGGAATTTTTTAATTAACTAAATTTATTTACAATGCCTGTAAAGATCAGATTAGCAAGACATGGTCGCAAAAGAAGACCATTTTATTACATTGTTGCTGCAGACAGCAGGGCGCCGCGAGACGGTAGGTACATTGAGAGAATCGGTTCGTATAATCCGAACACCGATCCTGCCACAATTGATCTAAATTTTGACAAGGCTATGCTTTGGCTTAAAAACGGTGCTGTTCCAACTGATACATGTAGAGCGATACTTTCTTACGAAGGGGTTATGTATAAAAACCACTTAGTAAAAGGAATTGCAAAAAACGCATTAACAGAAGAACAAGCTGACGCTAAATTCCAGGAATGGAAAGAAACTAAATTAGCTAAAATTGAGGCTAAAAAAGACAAATTAGCGAAAAATGCAACAATTTCTCTTAACAAAAAACTAGAAGCAGAGACTGAGGTTAACACCAAACGTGCTGAAGAGTTAGCTAAGAAGAATGTTGTAGTAGAAGAAACTCCTGAAGTAGAAGCAGAAGTAACTGAAACAGAAAATACTGTAGAAGTTGTTGCTGAAGAAACGAAAGTTGAAGAAACTAAAGTTGAAGAGACCAAAGTTGAAGAAACTAAAGTTGAAGCAAAAGTAGAAGACAAAAAAGAAGGATAATTTTCATGAAAGAAATTTCAGATATTGAGTTTATCAAAATCGGGAAAATTATTAAGACTCACAGTTTTAAAGGTGAGTTAGTGGTAAAGCTTTTTATAGAGTTTAACCAAATTTTAAAAACGGAACTGTTCTTTGTCAATATTGACGGAATAACAGTTCCGTTTTTTACTTCCCAAAATATTCGATCTTTTAAAAAATCGCAAATGCTTATTATGTTCGAAGATATTGACTCCGACATAAAAGCAACAAAACTTATTAATAGCGATATTTTTTTAGAAAATATAAATATTGAAGAAGTTTTTGAAGAAGAAAGTCAAAGTTTAGAAAATTTCAAAGTCTATAATAACAAAGTTTTTTTAGGCTCTGTCGAAAGTTTTTTAAACATCCCATCCAACCCAATATTAAGCATTTTAACTCCCGACAACGAAGAAATACTTATACCATACAACGATAATTTTATAGAAAAAACCGACTACAAAAAAGAAGAAATTTACTTAAACCTCCCCCAAGACCTTTTAAATATTAATAACTAATACTTGAAAACACAAAATTGCTTACATCGCCCCTAACCAACACAGCTTGTATTAGATTTATATTACATATTGGATGAGCAATAAATGTAATTTTAGAATCTTATGCTGAAAGAATTTTATTTAATTTATCTGACTGAGACGATAACAATTCAATATTTGACGCAAGGCTTTCCGAAACGGCAGCATTATTTTGTGCAGACCTATTAATATCTTCCATAGCAGCATTTATGTGCCTAACGCTTACTTCCTGTTCTGCAAGAGCCTCCGAGATTGAGGATGAATATTCTGCAGATTGTTTAATTTTTGAAATAATATTTTTCAAATTAATATCGGCAGTATCAGAAACATTTATACTTTCAGATATTAATTTTATAATTTCATTTGCAGACTTTTTACTATGAAGAGATAATTTTTTTATTTCAGATGCTACAACAGAAAATCCTCTACCTGCAATTCCTGCATGCGAAGCTTCAATAGCAGCATTCAAAGCTAGCAAATTGGTTTTAAATGCAATGTCGTTTACTAATTCTATTTTTTTAGAAATTTCTTTGTTTGCCAATAACGATTTTTGAATAGAACCAATACTTTTCTGCGATAATCTTGAGGTACTTCTTGCCAAATCAGATGTTTGTTTTGAATGCTCGGCATTTTGAATTATTGAGTTAACAACCTCTTCAATTGCCGTTGAAACTTCTTCTACATTTGCTGCTTGTTTGCTATTACTAGAGTTTATTTGGTTCGACGATGATTTTATTTCATCAGATAATGTCTCAAGAATTTTACTTGTTTCTTTTACCGAACCAAATAGTTCTTCCAGTTTTAAATTTTGTTTTAATGTTTTTTTTGCACTTTCTTCAGCAATAACAATTGCTTCTTGTGTAAATTTTTTACCGTAAAAAACTACTACGGTTATAATTATTAGAGCTACGGGAAAATTAACCGATGCGACTTTTGCTATTTCGCTTTCGCCAAACATATTTATTATTGTATTGGCATACCAAAAATTTGTTACTAATATAAGTACTGCGTTAATAATTAATACTTTTTTACTAGAAAAAAGCAAACTAAATGTCAATGAGGCCAACATCATATACATACCTTGAACAAAATTAATTTCGGGTAACGGTGGGTAAATAAATACACCTGTACCTAAAGCCATCACAACAATGGTTGAAATTGAAAAAAAATTCCCTGCCACTTGCGAATTCATAAACTTTAATAACGATAGTGTTACAAAAGGGATAGCAAGAAGCATTAATGTGCTATATATTAAATTTACATCTTCTGGTTTTGTAATAATAGTTATAATTAAAACCATTATTGATAATACAAACGTTAATAAATTTATAATAATTAATGCCTTATTAATTTTTGTTTTAAGGAATGAAGCTGAGTTTTCTTTTTAAAAAAAAATAGAATAGATACCTTTCATTTACGTAAACATTTCATGTATATTAATATAAATAAAGCAATAACTATGCCCTGTAATTTTATTAAACTACTTATTTGATTCCTTTTAAACTGTAAACACGATATTATGCTAGCACAAGCTCATAGCTCATGTCCGGAATTAAAATAAACAAAAGAGAAATATTTTTACTTATGAGTAGTAAATATTAATTTGAAAATACCGACGGAAATTATTATCGTGGGCAAAAAGTCCTCAGTTCGGACGAGGCTGTCAAAACAAAACGTTCGGCTTAGGCTCTTGCCTAAG
>JAOZLS010000303.1:0-3974 GCA_029934705.1 Bacteroidales bacterium
TTTTTACCCTTAATCCCTAAAGGGAAAGCTTTAAAAACCAGATAGTTCTCAAAGTCCCCTTCAGGGGATTTAAGGGTATAATGACTTTTCGGAGTGGACTTAACAATAAAATAATAATATTTTGAGTATAGATAATTTTATAAGATATTTAGGAAAAGTCCTGTTTTTTGTTCTTTTGCAAATCTTTGTGCTTAATAATATTCATATTAGTTCAATGGGAATTACACCTTACTTGTACGTAATATTAATTTTATTAATACCTTTTGAAACACCTGGTTGGTTGTTGTTATTGTCTGCTTTTTTTATAGGATTAAGTATTGATATAGCTCAAGATACTGGTGGAGCACACGCAGCTGCAAGTGTTTTTGTGGCATTTACAAGACCGTTTATTCTTAAAGTTATAGCACCTAGAGATGGTTATGAAGCAGGAACTTCTCCAACTTTACTTTCTATGGGAGCATCATGGTTTATAACATATTCTTTAATAATAATATTTATTCATCAATTAGTTTATACTTATTTAGAAGCATTTACATTTGTGGAATTCTTTTATAATTTATTAAAAGTTATTTTAGTAAGTCTCTTTACATTTATCATCGTTTTTTTAAGTCAATTTTTAATATTTAGGAAATAGTTGAAAAGTAAAATTGTCATATTCAGTACTATTGCAGTTGTAAGTGTTATAATTTTTATATTAAAATTATATCAAATACAAGTTGTTGACTCTGTATATAAAATGTCGGCCGAAAATAATGCGTTTCGACATGTAATTCAGCATCCATCGCGAGGAGTTATTTTTGATAGAAACGGAGAGCTGTTAGTTTTAAATGAACCTTCCTTCGACTTAAAAGTTGTGCCAGGAACAATTTCTGAATTTGACACATTAGAGTTTTGTCGCATATTTGAGATTGAAAAAAAAGATATTGATGCTATATTTCAACGAAAACAGAAAAGATATAGATCTACAATTGTAAAAAAGCAAATATCACCAGAGGTATATGCAAAAATGCAAGAACACTTATATAAATTCCCTGGTTTTTATATTGAAAAAAGAACTATTCGTACTTATCCTAGACCAATTGCTGCACATATATTAGGTTATGTAGGAGAAGTTAATACTAGAGAAATGGATAATGATGCTTACTATAACTTAGGCGATTATATTGGCAAAAGCGGAATAGAAAGAACTTATGATAAATATTTGAGAGGAGAAAAAGGCGTTAAAATATTTGTAGTAAATGTTCATGGTCAGGTTCAAGAAAGTTATAAAGAAGGACGATACGACACAACAGCATATTCAGGAAATGCTTTAACAGCAACAATTGATGTGAATTTGCAAGAATATGGCGAAAGTTTAATGATAAATAAAATTGGCTCTGTTGTGGCAATAGAACCAGCAACAGGTGAAATTTTAGCTTTGGTAACAAGCCCTAGTTATGATCCTAATTTATTTGTAGGTCCTAAATTGTCTGGGAATTATGCAAAAGTTAGTCGTCAAAAAAATAAACCATTATATAATAGAGCTATAAAATCGAGGTATCCGCCAGGTTCAACATTTAAACCAGTAAGTGCATTAATAGCTTTACAAGAAAATGTAATTAATGAAAATACAGTATTTCATCTCACAGGAGGTTATAATACAGGTTCGCACATAGTTCACGATCATATTGCAGGAGCTATAAATCTTGAAATGTCTATACAGCACTCAAGTAATGCATACTATTGTACAGTTTTTAAAAAAATTATTACAGACAAAAAACAAGAAAGTTATGCCGCGTCGTATGAAAACTGGAAAATGCACTTGCATTCGTTTGGTTTAGGCGTGAAATTAGGAGTCGATTTAGCTTATGAAGACAAAGGATTAATATATCCATCAACGTATTTTGATAGAGTTTATGGAGAAGGACGTTGGAATCATAACACAATAATATCGCTGTCAATAGGGCAGGGCGAACTTGGTTTTAGTCCACTACAAATTGCAAATATGACTTGCGTAATTGCAAATAGAGGATATTATATAACACCACATGTTGTAAAAAATATTGCAGGAACAGGAATTGACCCTCAGTATTTAACAAAACATTATACCGAGGTTGAAGAAAGACACTTTAAACCAGTAATTGAAGGCATGGAGAAAGTTGTAACAGCAGGAACAGCACGTTCAGCTTTTTTAGAAGGTTATACTATTTGTGGAAAAACAGGAACAGCTCAAAATCCACATGGTAAAGACCATTCAATATTTATAGCATTTGCACCAAAAGATAATCCGAAAATTGCAATTGCTGTATATGTCGAAAACGCAGGATATGGCTCAACTTGGGCTGCTCCAATTGCTAGTTTAATGATTGAGAAATTTTTGTCAGATTCAATCTCTCGTCCTTGGGTTGAAAAACGAATGTTAGAAGGAAACTTATTAAATAAAAAATAGAAGAAATTTATAATTGGAAAATAGAAAAAACATATTTAAACAAATAGATTGGGTAACAATAATTACTTATTTTTTTTTAATTGCTTATGGTTGGTTAAACATCTATTCATCAGCATTTAAAGGCGATGCCAATTTTGATTTTACTCAACGTTATAGTAAGCAATTATTATGGATTATAATAGCTATTGTTATAATTATAGCACTCTTTTTTGTCGAAAATAATGTTTATTCAGCACTTGCATATATCTCCTATGCTTTTTTTATGCTACTTTTAATAGCTGTACTAATTTTTGGTAGAGAAATTAATGATTCTCGTTCTTGGATTGTTATAGGAAGCTTTAGAATACAACCTGCCGAATTTGCAAAATTTGCTACAGCCCTTGCTCTGGCTAAATTTATGAGTAAAGATGGGTTTAAACTGTCAGGTAATATAAAAAATATATTAATATCAGGTGTAATTATTCTACTACCTGCATCTTTAATAATATTGCAAGGCGATACAGGCTCTGCTTTAGTTTACATTGTGTTTATATTAGTACTGTATCGTGAAGGGTTATCTTTCTTATGGCTATTTTTAATTTTGGTAGAAATTATCCTATTCGTATCATCATTCTTTTTTAGTTTTTCAGAAATATTTATTGTGTTAATGTTTTTAGGCTTTGCAGCTTATGCAGTTGCCTCTAGGCAATACAAACAAGTTGGTTTAATACTTTTAATATTATTAGGAGTATATGTTATTATTTGGACTCTCGAAATTTTCACATTTACTGTAATTGAAAATCATATAATATTCTTTTTCTCGGTAGTAATATTCTTTATTGTATCTTTAATAATTGCAATTCAAAAAAGAAAATATTTGAGTTTGCTTATATCAGGAATGGTCTTGCTTTTTACAATTTCGACTTATTCAACCGACTATGTTTTTCATAATATTATGCAAAAACACCACCGTGCCAGAATAAATGTATTACTTGGGCTTGAGCAAGATTTAAAAGGAATTGGCTACAACGTGCATCAATCTAAAATTGCAATAGGGTCGGGTGGCTTTTTAGGAAAAGGTTATCTAAAAGGAACACAAACTAAGTATGATTTTGTACCAGAACAGGACACCGACTTTATCTTTTGTACCGTTGGCGAAGAATGGGGATTTATAGGAACATCAACTGTATTATTAGTATTTTTATTTTTAGTGCTAAGGCTTGTGTATTTAGCAGAAAGGCAACGCTCCGTTTTTAGTCGAATTTATGGATACGCTGTAAGCTCGATATTACTTTTTCATTTTTCAGTAAACATTGCAATGACAATAGGTTTAGCACCTGTTATTGGAATTCCTCTGCCTTTTTTTAGCTATGGAGGCTCTTCTTTGTGGGCGTTTACTATACTTTTATTTATCTTTTTAAAGTTAGATACAGGTAGAGAGGAAACTTTTTAAAGTTGAAGTTGACACTCAATTGTCCTGCGGACGAATTGAGACCGCTCGACCTTCGAGCGTGCGAAGCACCTCGAAGCGTCTTAAAAAAATAAAAAAATAAAAAAATAAAAAAAT
>JAOZLS010000303.1:4074-5300 GCA_029934705.1 Bacteroidales bacterium
TGCGAAGCACCTCGAAGCGTCTTAAAAAAATAAAAAAATAAAAAAATAAAAAAATGGAGTGTAGGATTTAGGAAATTTAATTATAGACAAATAATCGAAATCATAAATAAGCAAATTTCATATTAAATTCCCAATATAGAGAAGATTCCATAAGTGCCTGTAAATCAATAGGAAGTACAATGGCGTGTTCTCTGTCCAAATACGAGAAAGTGCTCTTAAAACGTTTAAAAATAGCCTTTTATGGTTTTTGCGAAAATAAAAACAAAAAACTAAGTGTTTTTTGCCATATAGACAGTAAATATAGGCTTAAAACAGGCTTTATATTGAAAAAAAACAGCATTGTTACAATAAAACGATAAACTTGTCTTAGTTTTATTTGCATACTATCGGCAGTTGGGTTTGCCTTATAATTGGTAAAATAAAAAACTCGCAATTATTTTTTTAGTATAAAAAAATATCTACTTTTACATATATAATAAAAAACCAAAACTAAATTTTAAGAAAATGAAGATTAACAACACACACACACACAATTACTGCCTTTGCTAGATTTAGAATGCTTTTTTTATTAGCAACTTTCACTTTAGTCTCTTTAATAAGCTATGGGCAAAATTATATATCAACAAAGCCAACAGCTGGTTCTGGTAATATTTATCATACTAATGGATTTTTAGGAATTGGGACAATAAATCCGCAAACAATGTTTCATTTGCAAGCAAATCATAATAATACAAGTTATTTTCCTACAATAAGGCTACAAAATATTTACCCTAAAAGTGAGTTAGAAAATTATTGGGATATTAGTAATCACGAAAGTTTAATTTTTAGTTTTTCGGCAGATAATTTATCTTCTCAAACAATGTTACTGATTGATGCAGATGGAAGATTAGTGCTTGGGGTAGAGGATGTTGATAACTCCGCAATTTTCCAAGCAGAAAGCTCAACAATGGGAATATTAATACCACGAATGACAACCGTAGAAAAAACAGCAATAAATTTACCTGCAAATGGTTTAATGGTATATGATACCGATATAAAAAGCTTGAGCATTTTTAATAATACCAACGGAAGCTGGGAACATATTTTAAAACAAACCGAATTAGCAGATTATTTGCTTGCTAGCGATTTTAACAATACAGTAGCAGGGCAGTTAACAGAAACTGACACTGCTAATTGGAATGCTACTTACTTATGGGGCAATCATGCAGATGCAGGTTATATTACTG
>JAOZLS010000304.1 GCA_029934705.1 Bacteroidales bacterium
ATCTTATATAATTTAAACAAGTAGCCACGAAATTGCACGTATCTAAATAGCTAAGGAATGAATATTAAATAAGCTATTGTGGTTTGCTAAGTTAGTTTACTTTTATTCAAGGCAAAAAAAAAGCGAATAGTTTTGCTATTTAAGGCTTTTTTAACGCAGAAGGAAAGTAAAATAACAACGCAAACCGTTATAAGTTATTAAATTTTCGTTCCTAAACAGTATTTACATACTAAAATGCTTTAACAATTATGATTAAAAGTATCAAAGAAAAAATTATTTCTTTCATAAAAAAACCAAGAATTTCTAAAAACTTAATGACATTTTTGGTTTTTTTATTATTATCAAGTGTTCTATGGTTTTTAAACAGACTTGACAATGAGTATGTAACGGAATTAAGATATAAAATAAACCTATACAATTTTCCCGAAGAAAAAACACTAATTTCAAATTCAGAAGTAACAGTAACAGTAAAGGTTTCCGCGTCTGGCTATGACATACTAAGCAAATTAAATAGAAATAAAGATATTGATTTGAATGTAAAAAAATATGCAATAAAGTATCACTTGCACGAAGATTCAACTAAATACTACATACTAACCGATATAATAAGTTCGCAAATATACTCAGCTACAAAATCTCAAGTACAAATTTTAAACATAACACCCGACTCGCTTATATTAAGAATGTCAAAAACTAGCTCAAAAAGAGTTAAAGTAAAACCCAATATTAAAATAAGCTACAGTCCAATGTATATGAAATCGGGAACTATATTAACAATACCAGACAGTGTGCAAATTTCAGGAATAATTGAAAATATAAAAGAAATAAATTATATAAATACCGAAGAAATAATAATTAATGATTTGAAAGACTCGCTAAACAAAGAATATAAACTTATAGTACCACCAAACGTAATTTGCATACCAAATAAAATAAAACTAATAGTGCCTGCCGAACGTTATACCGAGAATTCAAGCATTATCCCCATTGAAGTAGAAAATTTGCCTGATTCGCTAAAAATGATTACCTTTCCCGAAACAGTTAAGGTTACATATAAAATAGGAATGAGTAAATTTAAAGAAATTAAAAATTCTGATTTTAAAATTGTATTAAATTTTCAATTATTTGAGAATAAATTACCCAATAAATTTAAAGTAGAACTTAAAAAGCATCCTCAATATATTAATTCAATTAAAATTGAGCCCGAATATGTTGACTATATTATTAAGAAAAATTAAAATATTTTTTTATATTTATAAAAAAATAAAAGGCTTATGCTAAATTCTTCATAAGAAACTAAGTAAATGGATTGATTTCCAATTTATTAGGATAAATTACGGAATAAATTAACAATTAAAAAGTAAGCAAATGAAAATTATTGGACTAACAGGCGGAATTGGTAGTGGAAAATCTACAATAAAGAGGATATTTGAGACTCTTGGCGTACCAACTTACGATGCAGATACACATGCTAAAGAGATTGTTAATACTAACGATATAGTTAAAGCTGAGTTAAAAAAAATGTTTGGTGATGATATTTATATCGCAAAAAACCAATTAGATAATGTAAAACTGGGAAAACGAATATTTAACGACCGTTCGCTATTAAAAGAAGTAAATAATTTAATACATCCTGAAGTTATTAATGATTTTAGGGAATGGGTTGGAAATCAGGATTCGCCCTACGTTATAAAAGAAGCTGCTATTTTATTTGAAAGCGGAGCATACAAAAGAGCCGATTTAATAATTACAATAGTTGCCCCCGTAGATTTAAGAATTGAGCGTATATACAAAAGAGATGGTATTAGCCGAGAACATATAAAAAGAATAATAGATAATCAAATGAGTGACGAAGAAAAAATTAAACTTTCTAAATATGTTATATATAATGACAATTCTACGCTTATTACACCACAAATTTTAAAAATTCACAAAGAATTATCAAATAATTAATCTTTTTTTCAACAATTTATAACAAACTATTTGAAAAGAAATGTATTTTTATTTTATTTGTAAACTATTTTAAAAATTAAGAAGGAAAATTAAAAAAATAAATATGGATTTATCAAAGATTTTATCAATTTCAGGAAAACCTGATTTATACAAACACATTGCTCAGTCTCGTAACGGAATTGTTATTGAAGGCATTACTGATGGAAAAAGAATAAATGCTTTTTCTACAGACAAAATAAGCTCTTTGCAAGACATTGCAATTTACACAAAAGATGATGATTTACCATTAAATGATATTTTTCAAAATATCTTTAAAAAAGAAGATGGTAAGGAAGCAATTAGTCATAAAGCGTCTAATAAAGAAATAAAAGCATATTTCACTGAGATTCTTTCAGATTTTGATGAAGAAAGAGTTTATGTTTCTGACATGAAAAGAGTCTTTAAATGGTATAATATACTTCAAAAACAAGGTTTAATAGACCTAGAAGAACCTGTAAAAGAAGAGAGCGAAGAAAATAGTGAGAACAACGAAAATGTTGAAGAAAATAAAGAAAATAAAGAATAAATAAAAAAAGTCCGAATTAAAATTCGGACTTTTTTTATTATTAGATTTACACATAAATTTGCACTAGTCCTCTTCAGAAACCTCTTCGGTTATAGCTTTAGATAATTCAAAATCTACTTCAAAAAAGGAATCAGACTCTTCCCCTTCTAACACAATAGTTTTTTCGGTTAATTCCACTATTTCAAGACCTTTATGTTCGCCATATAAAAAGCAATTATCATATTGGTCTATATGCAATATGCTTACTCCCTTTTTGGTATTTTTAATACCTTGTAAATCGTCCATAATTGCTCCAGGGTTTCCGTAAACTAGCCTTAAATCTTGCATTACTTTGGATATTCCTCGTTTTTTAGATACAATAATAGGCTTTTCTTCAAGCTTTATTGCATAAAATTTATATTTAGGATCTAGCTCAACTGCAACAATAACGCCACTTTTATTTTCATCTCTGGTTAAAATATTTTCAGTTTTAATAAAAAATAATTTATCTTTTATTTCTTCACTATCATTTTTTTTAAATATCGATTCAAAAAATCCTTTCATAATTAAGTTTTATTAGTAATTATTGGTTTATAAATACGCTAAAATTAGTTTTCATACAAAAATACTTTTTTATTAGTATTATTCCAATTAATTCTAGAATAAAAAAACGCCAGTAAAGAAATATGTTATTCCTTACTGGCGATTATATTAATTAAATAGTACTATTTAATAACTATTGTTTTAGTATAATTTTTATCATTCATGTTTAGTACAAGTATATAAACTCCGGCGGGCTTACTACTAATATCTAAGCTCATATTAGTTTTAGTAATATGACGCTCAGAGTAAATTACTTTACCACTAATATTTACAATTGATAACGATGCGTTGTTAACAGCACTTTGAGGTATGCTAAAATTAAACATTCCATTTGAAGGATTTGGGAATAATTGAAATTCACTACCTAATTCTTCAGTAGAACTTATTTCTCCATTCATATATACAACAAATGTTTCGTCTGCATTCACATCAATATTACCAGAAGTTGTTGGATAACCAGATTTTGATATTTCATAGTAATATCCTCCTCCCATTGGTACATTATAAAAACTTGCATTACCAAAACCTGTTTGTGCTGTTTCGCCATTAAAAATAACATCAGCTATGTGAATTGCAGCTTCATCTGCTGGATCAAGGACTCTAAGAGTAACATTAAATTTACCTTTAACATAGTCAGAAGTACAAAGTGATACTCCGTCAGAATATATTGCTCTTACAGAATATTCGTAATTATCAACATCGCCTTCATTATCAATATATGATGTAATATCAGATCCAACTTCTGCTATTTCGTCAAAACCTCTATAAAGTTTGTATCCTGTAAGAGATTTTGCTGTAGAAGGTGCCTCCCACGACATTTCAACAGTAAAGTTATCGTAATTTGTGTTATCTAATTCAGCAACTAAGTCTATAGGAGGATTAGAATAATCGGTTATTTCTGATGGATAAAAATTTATGACAGCAGCTTGGGAAATATGAAAGCTTCCAACATCTGATAATGAATAGAATCCATTATTAGATCCACTCCACCCAAAATTAAAATGAAAATTATCTGAATCATCATATCCACTACAAACAAATGCATGGCCTCCATTATCAACATCACGTCCACTATAATAAATTGGATATCCTAAATCAATTTGATCTTTCAATAAATTAACCCATCCGGTAGAGGTATAATTACTTTTTGATTTATATTCTGCATTACTATATCCAAAATGATTTGCTAAAGATTCTGGAACATCTTGAGAATATGCTCCTGAACCGTCAGCTGCATAACCCATGTGAACTGCAACTCCTGCGTGATAAGATAAATATGCAGAGGCAGGACTATATGTATTATTAGGCATTTGATTCCAAAAATAATTGGCATCGGCAAAATTAACAGATAAAGTACCATAAGGATAAGCGTAATAACTTGTTGAACCAGTTCCTGCTATAGGATACTCCCAATATTTCATTATAATAGACATTGCTGTAGCTACGCATCCTACATAAACATGACCTCCAGGACCTTCATCATCCTCAGGACAAAACTGATTCCAGCCACTTCCTTGATCCCAAAGAATATCTCCAACTAAAGGGTCTGCACTTCTAATAATTTCATTTGGTGTAAATTCAATAGCCTTAACATTATACTTAGCCCACTCCTGTATAATTTCAGATGATGCTTGTATATTATTATCTCGAAGATATTGAATTTGTTGAGTGTAAATGCTCATCCAATAAGCAACATTTTCAGGTTGATTTTCATTAATATAGCGACCTTCCAACGAATAAGCAATTACTGGAGTATATAAATCATCGGCTGATATTATTACAAAACCGTTGTCTCCTTTTACATTAAAAATATAATATACTGACTGATTTTTAGATGTTTGAGTATAAATATCTTCAAAAATTATTTGAGATTGATTTATTCCTGATTTCTCAAAATATACATTTTTAGCTGTAGTTTCAGCTTCAGTTAATGGTATTTGCTTTGCAAAACTGATTGTAGTTGCAAAAATCAAAGTAAATAATAGAAAGT
Organism: Bacteroidales bacterium; assembly: GCA_029934705.1. Lineage (GTDB taxonomy): Bacteria > Bacteroidota > Bacteroidia > Bacteroidales > JAADGE01 > DZBS01. The sequence goes on from JAOZLS010000304.1 coordinate 5,091, forward strand.
ATTTCATTTTAATCATAATTAATAGTTTAATGTTTATAATATACTTTAAAGATAATTATTTTTTAAATAGTTGCACTAAAAATTTAATATCAAAAAAAAAGAGAGCAATTAAATTGCTCTCTTTTAATTATATAACTTCAAAAAAAATTATTGTAATTTTTGAACTTTCTGAGTTGCTACTCCTGATTGAGTATAAACTTTAA
>JAOZLS010000049.1:0-2451 GCA_029934705.1 Bacteroidales bacterium
CTACATATATCTAAAATTAAAAAAATCGTATAAACAAATAGTAAAAAAGGATACTGAAGTTATTATTGCTGAAGAAACTATTGGTAAAAATATAAAAAAAATAAATGATTTAAAAGAAACAAAAAACTCTTCTGAAAAAGAAATAGCTACAAATATTGTTCGATTTATGGAAGAAGAAAAAATATTTAAAGATGAAAATTTGTCTGTAAGTGTTGTTGCTGCATATTGTAATACAAATCCAAAATATATTTCACAAATTATAAATACCGTTTTTAAACAAAGATTTAACAGCTTTGTAAATGAATATAGAATAAAATATGCTTGCAGGCTAATGTTAAAAAAAGACTTACACTACACAATTAAAGCAATTGGTAACGAAGCCGGTTTTAAAAGCAATACTACATTTATTAATTCATTTAAAGAAAACACAGGCGTTACTCCCTCCCAATATCTTAAAAATTTGAATACGGAATATTAAATAATCCTAAATAACAAATTCTATACTCAAAGTACTACAAAGCCCTATTACTCCTAGACATCAATCATTTAACATAATTACAAATTACAGTATTTTGCAATTTGGCATAAATATATTCCATTTACTTTATTCCGAAAATACAAAACTTGATTTACATACTTTTTCATATTAATATTGATTTAATAATTGTATTAATTTAATAAATATTGAAATATAATGAAAAAGCTCACAGCCCTTCTTGTTTTTTTTGTTTTAATAACAACAATTACAAAAGCTCAAACACACGACCTTGGAGTAGCAGAAATTTTACCACAACAAATTTATTATGGCGATTCTGCTAAAATATTTCCAACAATAAAAATCCATAATTACGGAACTTCAGATGAGGTGAATTTTGAAGTTGAAGTTATTATTAATGATGGTTCAGAAGATGTTTATACATTCAACGGAACTATTCAAGATAACATAACGACAGGTAGTGATTTGAAGATTTCAATGCCAATAGTATGGACAATTACCAACCCTGAACTTACATACACAATTAATGCAACAGTAACTCTTGCCGGTGATGAAAATTCAGGAAATAATTCCGTTAACGAAACACCAACAATCACACAACTTACTTATACAAGGCAAAATTACGCTTTTTTCAATGGTAATACCGGAAATAAATATTTACTTTCATTTGACCAAGAAACTGGCGACCAAGAAATTCATGAATACCATTCAAATATTTATAGTTATCATACAGCTGCAGAATTTGTAAATGGTGTTTTTTATGGGCTCAATAGTAAGGTTGCTGAAAAAGAAGTTTTTATTATGGCAATGGATGAAGATAATGACGGAAATATAACACACACAAAAAATGTTATTGGAAATTATTACGGACTTCCAGAGAATATTGCACCTTCCGGATTTACTTATGATTATGATAACAACATTATGTATCTTATCACGTATTCAGATGTTTACAAAATGCACGATTGCAATTTATATACTTTAAATATGCAGACTTTTGAGGCTACATTAGTAGGAAATATTAACGGAGCAACAGATGCTCAATTTTTTGATATAGAATATGCAAATGGAAAATTATATGCAATAGAAGTTATTGGCAGAAAACTTTGGGAAATTAATCCCGAAACAGGCGAAGGAACTCCCAAAAATGTAACTCTTGCAAGTAACTGGATGGAGTTAGACCATTTTTTATCTTATGACAGAACTACCGAAACAATGTATGCTACCCTTACAATAAATTACGAACCATATTTTTGTACTATTGATTTAGAAACAGGTGCAAAAACAGTAGTTCAATATTATCCTTCTTCCGAAAATGCTCCGTATATGAAAATGTTTGCAATGCAAGCTTCTGCATATAGGAATATTACTTCATTTCAAATTCCAAATCAAGTTGGCGAAACAGTAATTGATAACGAAAACCACACAATTACAGTAAATATGCCTTACGGAACAAATGTTACAAACCTTATTCCTGAAATTGAAATTACTGAAAATGCACAAGGTATATTTCCAACAAATGGAATGCCTCGTAATTTTTCCGACCCTGTAGAATATACTGTAACAGGAAAATTTAATCAAGAGCAAATTTGGACTGTTACGGTTAATAATATAATGTCTGATATAAATAATATATCGCAAAATAGTTTTAATATATATCCAAATCCTTCAAATGGAATATTTACTCTTGACTTAAAAACATCCGTTGGGCTTTTGAATGTCTCAATAACAAACATAACAGGAAAAAGAATATACAACTCAATAATAAATAACAAATTAACAAACATAAATTTAACAAACCAAACAAGCGGAATATACTTTATAAATATACTTTATACTGAGCATAGTCAAAGTAAAATAGAAACAAAAAATTATACCCGAAAATTAATAATTAAGTAGTTTAGTTTTTTCATAATTGGAGTAAAAGGACACCACTAAATTAGATTGTTGGGTTT
>JAOZLS010000049.1:2551-16140 GCA_029934705.1 Bacteroidales bacterium
AGTTTTTTCATAATTGGAGTAAAAGGACACCACTAAATTAGATTGTTGGGTTTCTAAGGTGTCCTTTTTTATATTAAATAATCAAATACTAATAACAATCATAATTTAAAAATCATGAAAAGAATAAAAAATTTAACAATAACAATTGCTATATTTACAATATTTGGCATGCAAAGCACAACAGCTCAGGTATTAATAAGCGGAAGCTATGGAACACCAGATGCAAGCTCAATGCTTGAGATTAGTTCAACAACCGGTGGAATACTTATACCAAGAATGACTATGGCTGAACGTGATTTAATAGATGTAACAGGAAGTCCTACGGGTGTTATAATTTACCAAACAGACAATACGCCTGGCTTTTATTACTACGATGGTTCTGCTTGGGAAACTTTTGGTGGAAACGTAGGCTGGGCAACTACCGGAAACGCAGGAACAACTGCCGGAACTAACTTTATGGGTACAACCGACGACGAAGACGTAGTGTTTTCTGTTTACGCAGACGGCTCTAACGACGTAGAAGTTATGAGACTCAGCGGAGAGGACGATGCCAACATAGGTTGCGTAGGAATAGGAACAGCAACACCAGATAATTTACTTGATATGTATAAGACTGTTTCAAACGAAAGTGTAACTCTTTTTCAAGCAGAGGTAAATACTACTAATTTTAGAGCTGCAAATGAAATTATTGTAGCTGAATTTAATGTAGATTCTGATGATACTGACGGGTATGGTTTAGCTTATGGAATAAGGACAGATGTTAATACAGGAACAAGCACATCAGGCATGTCAGGAGGAAGGGCTTATGGAGTAGATGCAAACGCAGAAGCAACCACCACTACTTATGGTGTTCGTGCTACTGCAATTACATATGAAAACTCTGCTATGAATGGAGCAACAAATAGTTATGGAGGATATTTTAAAGGAGAATTGCCAAATGTGGCTGATGGTAGTGCCGATAATGTTAATTCTTATGGAGTGTATGCCGAAGGTGAAAATGGTCGCGATTTTAGTCAAGCTTATGGTATTTATGCAAAAGGACATGGTGGTGCTAGTAGCTATGGTGGATATTTTGAAGGCTTTTCTACTAACAACTCCAGAACTACCTACGGACTATATGCAACAGCATCAGGTGGTTTAAATAATTACGCAGCAATTTTTGACCAAGGCAATGTAGGAATTAATGTTACAAACCCTACCGAAGCTCTGCAACTTGGGGGAACAAATGCAAAAATTTATATGAATAGTGCAACTTCAAATATGTTATATTTTAATGCAAATGGTGTACTTGCTCCATCAGCTGTAGGAACATCGGCAGGAACAAAAATAGTATTATATCCATCAGTTGGGGCTGACTACGCAATAGGTATTGAAGGTGGAGTTTTATGGCACTCTGTGCCAACTACAAGTGATAAGTATCGTTTTTATACAAGTAATGTAAATGTTGCAGAAATAGCACACTCAGGTATTTCTACTTTTAACGGTTTAAGTCTTGGAAGTTTAAACAACACTGCTTCCGATGTGGCTATACAATTTTATGCAACAAACAATTCAACATTAAACTTCCAACTATACAGAAGTTCGGGAGCAAACGATGAAATGACTTATTCAAACCTTGGAACAGGTGAACATAATTTTTATTGTAACGGCAGCGAAAGATTTTCAATAGAAAATTCAGGAAATGTAACTATTAATGGCTCATATACTTTGCCAAATGGAGACGGAAGTCCCGGACAAGTTCTTACAACAAATGGTAGTGGGACTGTTTCGTGGGTTACTAATTCAACAACAAAAGATGTATTAGATAAATCAATAGCAGAACAAAACACAGTTATTCAAGAACAAGACCAAATAATAGAAACTTTACAATCAGAAATAGAACAATTAAAAACACAAGTAAATAAAATTGATGCTTTACAAAAAGAAATAAACGAAATAAAAGCAAATATCAATAAATAAAACTAATAATTAATATTTTGACTTTCCAACGTCCCGATAGGGACTTGGAAACGTCTTTTAAATCCGAAGAAAATGAGAAAATTAACAATTTTATTAGCATTAATAGCGATATTTTCAGTAATAACAGTAAATGCTCAAGATATAAAAGCATATATTTGGTGGCACGATAACGTATCGGGCGGAGCAGATATTAGCAGAGCTTGTAATGTAGTATTACCTGGGGGCGAAATTACAGACATATCTCCTGATTTTAATGAGAATAAATTCTATGGAGCCGATATGATAAACGGTGTGTGGTATGCAATTGGTGCTGATAGCGAAATGTCTTCACCTTATGTTTTTTCTACAATTGATAAACATACAGGCGAACCAACCATAATTAATGCCGATGTTCAATTTTCTGATGATGCAAATAGTCCTCGTGGTTTAGCCTACGACAATGAAACAGGCATAATGTATCTTGTAGCAATGATAGACTACCAGTCAGGCGGCACAACTCATTCTTCTTTATACACTATTGATTTAGATGACGGAATAACTACATTTGTAGGAAATATAGGCGATGAATTACTTATAAAAAGTCTTGCTTGCGATAACGATGGTAATCTTTGGGGTGTAGAAACAGAAAATGATGAATTATATTCTATTGATAAAGCAACAGGAGCCGGAACATCTATTGGTTCAGTTGCACCTGCTAACCCTTATTATACAATGCAAGATTTAGCTTATGACAGAAACAACGATGTGCTTTATTATTTTGACGATACTGATTTTTATACAGTTAACAGAACAACAGGTGCGACAACACATCTTTTTGCTACCGATAAAGAAATGGCAGCTTTTGTAATACCAGTAGTTTATTCAGCAAGTTTTACAGTAACAGATGGCACAGCAACTCCAATAAATGATGCAACCGTAAACATATATTATAACACTACGCTTGTAGCAACACAACAAACCGAAGCCGATGGAACTATAATTTTTGAAAGTGTAGAAATAGATGATTATAACTTTGAAGTTATTAAAAGCGGATATGATACATATACAGGTGTTTTTACTATTGATAATGACAACGAAATTATTAATGTTACTTTAACAGGTGGTGTTAGTGTAAATAATCTGAATGAAAACAATATTTCAATTTATCCAAACCCAAGTAACGGAGTTTTTACGTTAGACTTCAAAACGTCCACAGGACTTTTGAACGTCTCAATAACCGACATAACAGGAAAAATAATCCTCAATGAACAGTTGACAATTAACAATGAACAATTCGTAATTAACAAAAAAGGAATATATTTTATAAACATACGAACAGAAACAGGTATTTATACCGAAAAAATAATTATTCAATAAATCATACAAACTGCCAGACTCTTTAAAATAGTCTGGCACAAAAATTTTCTTTATCATGAAAAAACATTTAATATTATTTACCGTATTATCAATTCTTTTTGCACAAAGCACTTTTGCACAAGTAGTTCATCATGGCGACACTCTATTTACGGCAGATGTTAGTGAATATGGCTTAAAAAACTGGGGCATAGAATTTGACGGCACAAATTATTTTCTTGCCAATTCCGAAACTGGAAATATAACAAAATTAGAAATAAACGGAGACCTTGTTGAAGTGTTTCATATTCCTGGCGTAAACACCCTAAAAGACATTACAACAGACGGCACATATTATTACGGAAAATCCTCATTTGAAGATAACTATATTTATCAATTAGATTTTGAAAACCATTTAAAAACAGAAGACAGTATCCCAATTCCCGTTTCAGTAGGTTTCTCCGCTGACCAAATCACCTACGACCAAATTAACGATGCTTTTTGGATTGCAAGTGAAACTTCGGATATTGTACTTATCGACAGAAATGGAGACGAAATAAATAGAATTCCACAAACGAATATAGATACTTATTTAAAAATGGGCGGACTTGCATTCGACAATATTACAACTCCGGGCGAACCTTTTCTTTGGGTATATAATTTTGCAATAATTAACGGAGATATGTGTCCTTCATTTTTGCAAATTGATATTGCTGACAAACATGAAACAGGATTAACTATAAATGCTATTGATATTGACGACGGAATGCTCCCCGTTGTTAAAGGAACATTTATTTACGAACCTACCGAAACTATTTTTTGTGCATTAAACACGGGTTTTATGCTTCCCCCATTTGTTGCAAAAGTAGCCGGTTTTGATTTGAATTCTTTTTATGTAACTGATGATATTGGCATTGAAAAAATTAATAGTCCGCAAACCAACAGTTTTCTTACAGAAACAGAAGAAATTACAATTACTCTCTTTAATAACGGAGCAAATACTCTTTCTAATTTTGATGTTAATTTTAAACTTGATGATGGAACTATTATTACAGAAACAATTACCGATGAAATACAAAGATATTCAAAATATACTTATACTTATGATGCAACTATTGATTTATCAACCGAAGGCGAAACTCACTCGCTTGAGATTAATACTGACTTAACTGGTGATATTTATCCGGAAAATAATACTTATACAAGTACTATTATAAATGTTATTCCTGCAACAACTCCATATCAAACAAGTTTTCCTACCCAATTAGACTTAGGTTGGCATATTATTAATACAAATGAAGACTACTATATGGGTAGCGAACAAACTTGGTATTGGCAAACTTATGCTAATTATGGACATAACGACGATACATACATAACCACAAGAACAGGAAATGCACAAACTCCTATGGACGATTGGCTTATTTCTAAGGCAATTTATATGGAAGCCGGAATTTACAATATAAGTTTTTGGTATTTGGCTATTGCAAATTTTCCCAATTCAAATCCTCAAATCCTAACTCTTTATTTTGGAAATGATAATACTCCCGAAGCATTAAATAATCAAATTGTAAATTATACCGATTTTACCCAAACTTCTTATCAAGAGTCAAATACAGATTTTACAATAAACACAGCCGGATATTATTATTTTGGCTGGCATAATACTTCTGCTCCCGAAAATCCTTCCGGACCAAACGGAATGCGAATTGATGATGTAAATATCACTTTTGTGCAAAATTTAAGTGTCGAAAATAATATAAATAGTTTTAAAATTTATCCAAACCCTTCAAACGGAACTTTTACAATACAAAACCTGCAAGCGTCTGCAAGACCTTGTAGCGTTTCAATAGCCAACATTACAGGAAAAACCATTAAACAATTTTCAATAAATAGTGAACATTTTACAATTGATATATCAAATCAACCAAAAGGGATTTATTTCATAACAATTAAAATAGAAACAGGTATTTATACCGAAAAAATAATTATTCAATAAACATTTTAGTTTTTCACCAATTAAGATAAAAAAAATGAAACAACTCAGCAAAATAACATTTTTATTACTAATAGCAACAATGCTATTTTCAGCAACAGCAAATAGTCAAGAATGGACAACAACTTCAAGTAGCCAAGTAGGAGGACGATTTGGACATACTTCAACTATGCTTAACGATGGAAGAATAATAGTTATTGGAGGACATTTATCCTTGGCAGGCGATTTGTTGAAAAAAGTAGAAATTTTTGACCCCATAGCAGATACATGGACAGAAGTTGCCGAAATGTTAATAGGAATTAGATATACGACATCGGTTTGCGTATCAGATTCAACAGTTCTTGTTTTTGGTGGCGAAATAGTTGTAAATAGTGATTTACAAACAACCGATGATGTTTATGAATACAATATAAATACCGATACTTGGACAAAAGTAGCAGATATGCCAATTGATATTACGAACCATACAGCTACTGTGCTTAACAATAATAAAGTGTTAATTTTTGGAGGAGAAAGAATTTCAGGAGTATTAAATCCATGGGCGTTTGTTTACGACCCTGCAACAAGAACTTTTGGCGAAAATATAAATATCAACGAGCCACGAAGTATGCACTATGCTATCCGCCTAAATAATGGGAAAGTGCTTATTGGTGGCGGTTACGGACAATATTTTTGGTATAGTTGCGAACTCTACAACCCACAAACTAATACAATATCTTTTACCGATGATATGCCAACCGACGGAACAGGCAAAGCGGTCGTAAAAACAAATCAAGGCAATATAGTGGTTGCAGGCGGATACAACGGCTCGTATCTTAATGATATTCATATTTTCAACGCACAATCAGAAACTTGGTCATCATTTCCTGATTTACCAGTTGAAAGAACAAGACCAAACTTAGCCATTATGCAAGACGGAAATATTATGTGTGCAAGTGGATTTCATAATACAAAAGGAACATATCTTAACGATGTTATTAGTATTGACCCAGAAACTGGCTCACAAACTTCACTTGATAATTTATCCGAACCACGAAGCAACGCAATGACATACACATTGCCCGATAATAGAATACTTTTACTTCAAGGACAAACCGAAACAACGGCAAAAACATATCACTCAAACGGAATAATTTACGGGCCAGCAACAGACCCATTAAGCTACAATGTTACTTTTCATATTACCGAAACCGACGGCACAACACCTATAAACGAAGCATCAATAACTTTTAATGATGAAACTTTATTAACAAACCCTGCTGGTGAAATAACTTTTACTGAAATAGCAACAGGAAATGGCTTGCCATTTTTTGTAGAAAAAGATGGTTTTGGAACTTATGCAGGTTCTGCATCGGTTTTAAATAATGATATTGATATTTATGTTTCTATTGGTGGAAGCAATGAAAACGACATAACCTATTTATATATAGCAGGACAAATTGGCGATAGCCAGTTTAATAACACGAGTCATACCGTAACTGTTGATATGTCAGCAGGAACAGATGTTACTGCACTTGCACCAAACATTCTCGTTTCCGAAGGTGCAACTATTAACCCACCAAGCGGAACTACCGGAAATTTTACAAATCCTGTAATTTATACAGTAACAGCCGAAAACGGAGACGAACAAGCATGGACAGTAACAGTTAATTTACTGACTGATATTAATAATATTTCAGAAAATAGCTTTAAAATTTATCCAAATCCTTCAAATGGAATTTTTACAATACAAAACCTGCAAGCGTCTGCAAGACCTTGTAGCGTTTCAATAACTAACATTACAGGAAAAATTATTTATAAACAACAATCCGTAATTCGTAATTCTCAATTCGTAATTAATAAAAAAGGAATATATTTCATTAACATAGTTTATGCTGAGCGGAGCCGAAGTAAAACAGAAACAGATTTTTATTCTGAAAAATTAATAATTCAATAAAATAATTTAATAAACCCAACATGAAAACAATAAAACAAATTTCATTTCTAATAGCACTATTAGTTTTTGCAAACATAAGCTTTGCACAAGATTACGAAATATTCAACATGCCCTACGAATTTGAGGATATTAACCCCAACGAAGGCGGAGCAGGAACAGAATTTATGGCAAGCACAAGCGATGTAGTGAGCGACCCTATAAATTTGGGCGGAACTTTTACTTTCTACGGAAACGATTACACGCAAGTAAGAGTAGCCACTGACGGTATGCTAACATTCGACTTAGTTTCAAGTTTCAGCACATATCAATACACCGAAATACCAACTTCGGGTGATAACATTAACAATTTAATTGCAATGTATTGGAACGATTTATCAAATACAAGCAATGCAACATACAACTGCCATATATATCAATACATTGATGCCGAAAAAGCTATTTTTCAGTGGGATTCTGTTCGTATTTCATTATACGGAGAAAGAATTACAGCCCAAATGATACTTGATTATAATCAAAATTCTATACAATTTAATTACAGAACTTTTTATGCAGCAAACCCAAACGATTGGTATAATTACGGAGTGGTAGGCATAGAAAATGCCGACGGAACACAAGGTATGCAACTTAAACATAACGAAACTTATGCCGATGGTTTTGAACTCGGAAACGGGTATTCATACAAAATTTATATTCCTACGGTTTTTCCACCCACATTGTCGCATTGTGCCGGAGTTTACGGCGAACCAATTGATGTAGAAATTAATCCAAATCCCGTAGATGCAAACATTTTCTACACAACAGACGGAACTACTCCTACAACAAGCTCAACTCCATATACAACTCCAATTTCAATTTCAGAAAATACAACTTTAAAAGCAATTTGCGAAAAAAACGGAGTAATAAGCGAAATAACAGTTGCCGATTATTATTTTGAAACAGGAGGAACATCAATATGTAGCCAAGATGTTTCCGGAAATTGGACTCTCGCAAATTCTCCTTATTATATTAACGGCGACATTACTGTTCCAAACGCTCAAACACTCACAATAGAAGCCGGAACAGAAGTAATTTTTGCCGGCGAATACAAATTGATTATTAACGGCTCGGTAAATGCACAAGGAACTGAAACCGATTCTATAAAATTTATTAATTACTTAACAGACAATTATTGGCAAGGTATAGAATTATACGAAACAGATGTCGCAAATGATTCTTCAATTTTCAATTTTTGTGTTTTTAAAAATGCTCACGCAACCGACGATGATGATATTGACCCTTACGACAGAGACGGCGGTGCTTTCATAATTTGGGAATTTGACAAACTAAGAATTTCAAATTCACAATTTGATAACATTTCTGCTTACGGCTGGGGTGGTGCAATTTCAAGTTGGATGTCGGATATAAAAGTTACAGATTGTAATTTTACAAATAATTATACAGGTTGGGGAGGTGCTTGTTTGTATTCGCAAGGCGGTGATATTATTGTTTCCGGTAATGAAATGACAAATAATTCAGCCGGTTACTTTGGTGCAGGAATATATGTTACAGGAGGTTCACATGTAATAACAAACAACAATATTTCAAATAATGAATTACTTGAATTAACCGGCAGAGGTTGCGGTATTTTTAGTTTAGATGCAGGCGGAAAAATAATTAACAATAATATTTCCTACAATCATGCACCACAAGGCGGTGGCGGAATGTCTATTTCAAACCCTGTGGATATGCTTATTGAATTTAATGAAATTAATAATAATTGGTCTTCCGATAATGGTATAACCAAAAAAGAGAAAGAAATAAAAGATAATACTTTACAAATTTTTCCTTCAAAAGATAAAAAAACTCCAAAAGTATATGCCGACAGGTCAAAATCTGGCTATGGCGATGGTGGCGGTGTTGATATTTATGGCACAGGAACAGGAGTTTTTAAAAATAATTATATTCACGATAATTATTCATATTCGCATGGTGGCGGTATTTTCCTTTCAGCAGATATTGATTTTACAAACAACCTAATAGAAAATAACCATGCACGAGAATGTGGCGGCGGTATAATGATGCCTATTTTTGATGCTCTTTTTTCAAACAACACTATAATTTTCAATTCTTGCGAAGACAGTGGCGATGCACTATGTATTTATGGCGAATCGCACCCCGATATTTACAATTCTGTTTTTGCATACAACACAGGAGACGGTTATTTTAGCAGCATTTACGTGCTTGACGGTTTAGGAGCAATGCCAAATTTTTATAATTGCGTTCTACCTTATGGTGAGTATGAAACATCTTTTGCAATTGGTAATTTTACTGGTGAATTTGTTAATAATCACGAATTTTTTCCAAGTTTTGAATATACCGATAATAAATTAACAGGATTAAAAAACTACTCTCCACTTATCAATAACGGAACTACTGAAAACATAAATTTGCCAGCAACAGATTTTTTTGGTAATCCGAGAATAAACGACGGAACAGTTGATATTGGTTGTATCGAATTTCAAGAAGATTTTACTGCAAATGTTTTGCAAGGAAATCAAACAGGAACAATTGCAAGCGGAACATATTACGTTCAATCTGAACTCACTATTCCCGAAGGCGAAACTTTAACAATTGAAGCAGGAACAGAACTATTTTTCTGCGGAAATTTTGGAATAACAAACAACGGAACTCTTCAAGCACTCGGAACAAGCGACCAACACATAACAATAACAGTTGCAGATACAACAGGCTTTAATTCTATGAAACCATTTATTTACGGTGGAATAAATCACATTCATTTAGATAATTCTAATCAAGACAAAATTGAATATGTTGATTTTTCTTATTCAAAAGTAAATAACTTACTTAAATGGTATTATTCAGGAACGTCAAATTTATACGGAGGGTTTATATATGCTTACAACAGTTCGCCAGAAATTAAAAACTGCACATTTGAAAATTCATATTCCTTTGCAAACGGAGGAGCGGTAGCTTGGCACGATTCGGAAGAAGATGGCGGTATATTTCAGAACAATATTGTAAATAATTGTAAATCGGTATTATTTACTTATAGTGCGTCAGCACTTGGAGGCGATGGAGGTGCATTATATATTTTAAATTCAAGCCCGGATATTACAGGTAATTTAATTTACAACAATTCTGCTACTTATTATGCCGGCGGACAACCAAAAGCAGGCGGAATTATGCTTACAAATTCACATTCTAATGTTTTAAATAATACTGTTGTAAATAACTTTTCATACAACGGAGGCGGATTTTGCATATACGAAGCCGAAGGTGTTACGATGTTGAATGATATAAAATTATACAACAACATTGTTTGGGAGAATATTTGCGATTACGGACCTCAATTTTATATTGCAGCTTCTAATAATACCGATTTTTTCAATAATGATATTGATGGCGGTTTTTCTGATATTTATTTTCCCAATGGTGTTACTTTTAATGGAGAATATACCGACAATATAAACCAAAACCCACTTTTTGCAAATGCTAATAATAATGATTTTTCAATAGAAAATAATTCGCCTTGCAAAAATAACGGTTTTGAAGATATGACAAGTTTTAATATACCAAATTTTGACATAGTTGGAAATCAAAGAATTATTGAAAACATAATTGATATGGGAGCTTACGAAAATCAATTTGTAACATCTGTTGAAAATTTAGAAGCCGAACAATTTTCAATTTATCCAAACCCATCAACCGGAATTTTCACAATTAACCTACAAGCGTCTGAAAGACCTTGTAGCGTTTCAATAACCGACATAACAGGAAAATTTATTTATAAACAACAATCCGTAATTCCTAATTCTCAATTCTCAATTAAAGAAAAAGGAATTTATTTTATAAACATACAAACAGAAAAAAGTATTTATTCACAAAAACTAATAATTCAATAATTATGAAACAAAATTTTATCTTAGTATTAGCACTTATTTTATCAATAAGTATTTCTTCGGCTCAAAAAGTAGAAATCCTTAACGAAGGTTTTGAAGGAGGCGTTATGCCAACAGGCTGGACAATAGAGGGCGACCATGAATGGGAATTTCATGATGGCGGAGAAACAGGAAGCAATCCAGCAAATGCACATTCAGGCAGTTTCAATGCAACACATTATATGTCTGGAACAGGAGAAAGCACAAAACTTATTACACCAGAATTAGATTTTTCAGGAGGAACAGCAGGTATTTTAAATTTTTGGTATGCTCAAAAAGATTGGGGCGGTGATTGTGATGAACTGAAAATTTATTACAAAGAAGGAACAGCTGGTAGTTGGTTAGAAATTGCTCATTACACAGGAGACGCAGACTGGACAGAAGTTTCTGATTTACTTATTCCATCATCATCGTCGGAAGTTTATGTTGCTTTTGAAGGCATTTCATACTACGGATACGGGGTGTGCCTTGATGATATTACTATTGCAACCGAAGACATTGAAAACGACCTTGGGGTTGTTGCTATAACACCAAACCACATTATTGTTGCAGAAACAGGTTTAACTAACACCTTTACTCCTACTGTAACCGTTAAAAATTACTTAACAACAGAAGTAGCAACTTATGATGTAACAGTTTCAATTGAAGGAACTTCATATAACGAAACAATAACAGTTACAGATGCAATTGCAGGTAATGCAGAAGTTATAATTACAATGCCACAAGGTGAACTATCAAAAGGAAATTATACAATAACTGCCACTGTTGAACTTACTGGAGATGGTGTTCCTAACAATAATACTCTTGAAATAGCTTGTGCCGTAAATAGTCTAATAAATTATTTTGATACAGATTTTTCTGAATATCAGGATTATCATTGTGCATTCCCTGAAACCGACGGCGAAAATATTTATGTAGGCGAATGGTCGCAAAAAAGATTTCAAAAATATACAATGAACGGCGACCCCATAGGCGATTATTTTGAAATTGATGATGAAGATTTCTTTTGTGATGATTTAGCTTATGATGGGCAATATTTTTATACTGGACACAACTCTACTGTTCAACGATTAGACCTTGCAAACCAGACCAAAGTTGATGATTTTGAAACAACAGCAGATATTGGTTCGTTTGCTTATAATAACAATACAAACACTTTTTGGGTAAATAATTATCATCAAGACCTCAAAGAAATTGACACAGAAGGTAATCTAACAGGAAATTTCTTTGGTATTCCAATAGATTTAGACGTATCAGGCTCAGCAATAGACACATATTCAGACCCCGAAAATCCTACAATTTGGTTGTATAAAGTTGATGCAGGTTGGGATGCTGTTGAGTTGATTGAATACGATTTACAAACTAAAACTCCAACAGGCAGAACAATAGCCATAGACGAAACTGCTTTTCCGGAAGTTGTAGGTAACGACGATCTTGCCGGTGGTTTATCTTGCTATGTAAACGACCAAAATCAAGTTATTTTACTTGTAGGTTTGCAAAAGCTCACTGGTTATAATTTTGGCAGAATACTTTATATTTATCTTGGTGATGCAGCTCCTACTTATGAAACTGTGCTTACTGTTATTGATGAAAACACCAACCCTGTTGAAGGAGCAAGTGTAACCATAGGCGCAACAAAAATTAGTAAAATTACTGATGAAAACGGCGAAGTAACTTTTAGCCTTTCAGATAATTCTTATGATTATGTTGTTACAAAAGACTGTTTTATTAATTCTAACGGAAGTTTTGAAGTTGCAGGAGCAATCCCAACTATTGATGATATAGTTTTAAATTCAGTCGCAGCTCCATTATTTACAACAGGCACAGTTTTATCCGATGGTCAAACAATAGAACTAACTTTCGACACCGAAATGAACTTAAACGGAGCAACTGCACCTGCTGGTTTTTCTGTTGATGTAAATTCTCCTGTCAAAATTGATAATCCTGTTACAAACATAGAGCTAAAAACAGGAAATGCAAACATTATTGTTCTTACAGTAGAAAACACAATACAATCTAACGATGAGCTAACATATAGTTACACCGCAGGAACAATACAATCAAACACTTGTAGTATTTTATTAGAATCAACAACTGATGAAAATCTTACAAACAATTCAACTGTAACAAATATTTCTGAAATAAATAATCAATTCTCAATTTATCCAAACCCTTCAACTGGAATATTTACAATAAACCTGCAAGCGTCTGAAAGACCTTGTAGCGTTTCAATTACCAACATAACAGGAAAAATTATTTACAAACAACAATCTATAATTCCTAATTCTCAATTCTCAATTAAAGAAAAAGGAATTTATTTTATAAACATACAAACAGAAAAAAGTATTTATTCACAAAAACTAATAATTCAATAATTATTGAGACTACTCCGAAAAGTCGAACTATCTGATTTTTAAAGCTTTTTCAC